>NZ_JBQKLN010000005.1:0-123481 GCF_052116205.1 Prevotella sp. Sow4_E9_plate
TAAATGAGCGTCCATCTCACCTTCGAGAGCTGAGTTGAGAATACGTTCTAACAATGGAGCTAATGCTCCGTCCTTGCCAAATAAGGCTTCACCACTACGCAACTGCTGAGCTGCTTTCTTGTAATCAATTTCTAAGTTGTCCATAATATAAAAACTGTGTTAAACTACTTTTATTGTAGCTTGACACAGTTTAGTTTACACTCTCGCAATTCAAGAAATGATAGAATCTTTAAAACGGATGCTTGATGAGTAATGTCAGGTAGCCGTTTTGTCATTTCTTACTTCCAGCTCCCTATTTCATACATTTATCCCCCAACTTTCTGTGCAGTTTCGAATAAATTCACTATCTTTGTCTCCCTGAAAACAACTAAAAAATAAAATGTAATGAAGTTATTACCTATTCTTTATTAGAGGAACATTGAAGTCATATTTTCCAAATGCGGTGTCTTATAACCGTTTTGTAGAACTTGAAAGTCGCGTATTCTTCCCTCTCATGTTCTTCCTGGATCTCCTTGCTTTTGGCAGATGTACAGGTATAACCTTTGTTGATTCAACCATGATACCACTATGCCACAATCTCAGGCGTTATGCCAACAAAGTGTTCAAAGGCATTGCCACAGATGGAAAGGGAACAATGGGATGGTGTAATGGGTTCAAGCTACATCTGGCTTGTAATGATAGAGGTGAGATAATTGCTTTTGTTCTCACTGGTGCAAACGTTAGCGACAAAGATCCAGCGGTATTCGATGTGTTGGCTAAACGTCTGTATGGTAAGCTGTTTGCAGATAAAGGCTATATCTCGCAAAAACTCTTCGATTCACTTTTTGAGGAAGGCATCCAGTTGGTAACAGTATTACCCTTTGTTGATTCTTTCCACCAATTCATCTGGTGTAAGTATCTCCATCTTAGAGAAGCCAAACCACTTTTTGCCCAAGTCCTTTATGGATGCTCCTATATGATACACATCATCGTCTATACAAAGGAAGCGGTCATGTGATAAACGGAATGTTTCAACATCAATCGGTGCATATTGAGCATTATGACGGTCTATGTCGAGTTGGAACTGACGGCTTATCTGCTGAGTGTAGATGATTGCAGACACGTTATTGTCTCTTTTATCGAGCAATGTCAGTACAGTCTCGTCAACATAGTTGTCGATAAGGACAATACGTTTCTTCGCACTCTTAATCAAGTCGGACACGAAAGTATAGGCATCATAAACTTGCCCATTGTAGAACACACCTTGTTTCGGTTTTGCATTGCCTTCGTCCAATCTGCGAAACACTTCTTCTATACGTTTGTCGGATTCTTGCAAGTGTTGTTGCATTTCCAATTGATGGTATTCCATAGTTGAGAGACGCTGAAACACTTGGGCATTGTTCTGTAGAAAGTGACGCATTGAAGTGAAAGCTCGCATTATTCGAATATTCACCTCAATCGCAGTGTCTGAACGTAAAACACTACTAAGCATAGCGACTCCGTTTTCAGTAAATACGTAAGGCATGTATTTCAAATGTTGTCCGCGTCCTTCGTTTAAGGTCGCAATTTGCGACCTTAAACATTCTTCCTTGGTCAATTGAAACATGAAATCTTCTGGAAATCGTTTAATATTACGTTTTACTTGCTCATTAAGACGCTTTGTTTCAACGCCATAAAGTGTGGCAAGGTCACGGTCAAGCATAACTTGTTGTCCTCTAATGATTTTTATTAGAGGCTCTATATTGTCAACACCAACCAACTGGTCACTTTTTGTGGTCAGTTCGCTGCTCTCCTTTTTTTCTATTTTATCTGTCATATTTATATTCATTTTTCCAAAATCACAAATTGTGACTTTGAACATTACCATATTTAACAGCATTCAAAGGTAGTGCTTTTAGCCTTTAAGACACTATTGCTATTGCACAACCCCTTTTTTTGAAAAGAACGTAAAATTAATAGTTTTATTGCTGTGATTGTACTTTTATTAATCGAGGTGGTTAAGTTCTATGCAGCTGATGGCAAGCTTATCGGCTCATCTTCTGTCGTGGACGGTACCGCATCCTGCGCTGTATCAGAAACTATGGTTATTGCAAAATTCGGTGATAATGCAATCAAGGTTGCAGTAAAATAAACTATTGTAGATAAAAAGTAAAGAGTTTGATGCACTGAAAATGTGCGTCAAACTCTTTTTCCCGAATATCCTTGTTTTTATAAGCAGCATACAGCTAAAAATAAGATAAGTATAGCTACAGCTACAGACGTAGCACATTCATTTCTTGGATTCTGAGGTCTACCATTGTCATCAAGATAGGTCGTTCCATTATCTCCAAATTTATATCGGCGTGTATCAAATGCCCAACTTAATAATACCGAAATACCAGTCTTTTCTAAATATTCTTTCTTTTCTGTGAATTTCTTGTAGTCAGCAATAGTTGATTTGGCAAGTCGTGTTCTTGTATCTTCAAATAGTTTCGAAAAAGCGTTGGGCTTTATCGTTTAGTCGTTCTTTTGAGTTTGACATTATTTTAGGTATATTGTAATCCTCCTTAATTTTTGTTACTCTAATTTGATGCAAAAATACGATTAATATTTGAAATCACCAAAGTTTTGTGCAGGTTTCTTCCTCCTTTGAATCTATCATGCAAAATAACGACAGGTAAACCAAGGATATATGAAAATAAAATTGTATCTTTGCACCATATTTTATTAAAAAGGCTGCAATATGAAATATCCTATCGGAATACAGAGTTTCGAACAAATCATAGAAGATGATTATGTTTATCTCGATAAGACGGCATTGGTCTATGACTTAGTGACTAATGGTAAAGTCCTAGAAGCTTAATAGGAATAATCAAATGCTGGCAGAATAGGCTGTGATTAATGACGCTGATGGAACAACTATCGTACAACATATTTATACCAACAGAAAGAGGGTGTGTCATAAACTAATGACGCACCCTCTTTCTTATTGATGCTGGGCATCATTTATTAATCTTAGCCTAGCATTAGAAATTCCTGCAGATTATAGGAATTCCAGAATCTTATCGATAAGCTTTTCTACTTTAGAAGAATCGGTAGCCTCATCTAACTTCTGGTTTATCTTTTCTTCTATTTTCTTGCCTACCTTTTCTGCTGCTTTATCCATGGCCTGGTTTGCCTTGTCTTCCAGTCTTTTCTGAACCTTGGCACCAAAACCTTCATCATCAGAAGTATCATTGGAAGAACTGGTGCTTTCATCGTTGGTTCCATCAATGGAAGAGGTGTCGTCGGATGAGGAAGAGTTCATTTCTTCCAGCTGCAGATTGTCGGCACCTTCCAGCGCCTTTACCATATCATCGGCATTCATGGTGTAAACTGTGCCAAGGATACCGAAGCTGACGGTGTGCTGCTTGCCATTAAACTCTACGGTACCTTTAGAACATACAATGTAGTTGTGGTATTCGAAGAGCTGGTTCATGGCTTCATCCATGACGCTGCCCGCCATCATCTTGGCTACCGAGCGGAGGGCTTGAGTGAAGAAATTGTTGTCAGAAGTGCTGGTTGCCTTTTCGATGGCTTTGCCTACTTCCGTGCGAACCTTCTCCTTGTGGGCATCAGCTCCTGGATTGGAAACAGCGAAAACGGCTATGATGAAGACAATCAAGCCGATAATCAGCTTCATTGCCATATGGCTCTTTCGTTTCTTTGGTTGCTGCTGGAAGTTGGCATTCATGGCTGCTCCCTGTTGGAAACCTTGCAGGTAAGCCTGTTGCTGAGCCTGCTGATATGCCTGTTGCTGAGCCTGCTCAGAAGTTTGCTGCTGAGGCTCTTGGTTTTCCTGCTGGTTCGTGGCGTTTGTCTTGTTGGCTTCAACAGCCTCCAGTACAGTTCTCAATTCTTCAACTTTCCAAGCCGGTGTCCAATCTGCCATTCCCTGCTTCCAGACTAATGTTTCTGGGCTGATGGCTTTCTGGACAAGCTGGTCCTGACTGAAAGGACCTGCTTGCTGACCGTTATTGTCTATGATAAAATATTCCATCTTTGTTTTTTAATTTTTGTACATTGAACTTAATGAAGCGGTCTAACCTGTGGTCAAACCGTTTCATGTTAATGTGTAGCTTTCCACCAACCGGTCTTCTCTCTTCCCTTGATAGCTACGCTGTTCTGGCTAGGGTCGGAGATGGAAAGACCGCAATAGTTCTTCACCTTGAAGGTCTTGCCATAAAAACTCATTAAGGCAGTATAGGCTTCATCCGTATGTTCCGCTGCCTTGATGGTGAGCTTTAATTGTGATGTGAACTCATCTTTCAGATAGCCGCTAGGGTAGAGGCTGTCTACGTAAACCGAGAGATCGTAGAAGAGATTTGGCGAGAAACCATCCAGAGGCTGGATAGAGTCGAGTGGCACTGTCGAAGCCAATGTATACTTGCTGTTGATCTCCTTCATGATGCTTGCCAGTTTGTCTATCTGTCGGCAGTCTATTGCAGCCATGTTGCAGTAAGGGACATTGGAGTTCTTGTAGAAGTTGACGATGCCTGATACTGCGCTTGAATAGTTGGGTACAGATGAGCAGAGATAACTCCATATAGTCTTGTATGGGATGCCTTCGCCCATCACTTCGCTGCTGGAACTGATCAGGAAGTTGGTTACATCCTTCAGTTCGTAAGCCGTCTCCACATTGCCCATGTAGCAGGCATCGAAGAGGATGAATTGCATCTTGAGTCCGCTGAGTTTGATGCCTTCGGCCAAGGTGGAAATATCGATGGCATTGTCTGCCTGACTTACGCTTCCAAAGAAGCGGGTGACAGGTTTGTTGGGATCATTGCCAAACTGGATGCCGCTAAAACTGTTGGAAGGAGCATTGGATACAGCATTTTCATCATTTCCATTTCTGATGGAACCGCCTTTTGGTCGTGCCTTATATGGATAATTCACCCAGTCGTTGGCGTAAGTCCATCCGCAACCATGTGCTCCGATAATCAAGGAGTAGTTGAGGGCTTCTGCGTTTTGTCTTACATCGTTCAGCAAGTCAGCGAATCCTTCAGCTGTGCAATGACGGTTGCCTTCGTATTTCTTGATAGGAATACGGTTCACGGTCTTGGTTGTTGCGTCATACTGAAGATCGTAGAGTGTGCTCTGATTGTATTTTTCGGTGAAGAAAACCAAAACTCTTGTATTGGTAAGTCCCTTCTTGTCAACAATGCCAGCGCACATACTGTCTACATTATTTTTCAATTCACTATATAGACCCGATGAGCCCGTATCGCCTGTCCATGGAAAGAAGACGAAAATAGTCTGCTTGTTGACAGTTTCCACATCAACGGCTTCATCGCTACAACTGGTGAAAGTCATAGCAAGCGAAAACAAACATATAAATAAGGTGAAAAGCTTCTTGATCATGTTTCTCTTAAAATATGAAATGTTAAGCGTGAAATGCTAAGTTCAAACACTTAACATTCAACGCTTAACATGACAAATATAATATTATTACTTCTTCTTGAGTTCCTCGATGGTTGCCTTGAGGGCAGCGATCTTCTCTACAGAGTCGCTTTCCTTCTTGCGCTCCAGGGCAACTACCTTCTCAGGAGCGTGAGCTACGAAGTTCTCATTGCTGAGCTTCTTGCGTACACCCATCAGGAAGCCCTCCAGGTGCTTGAGCTGAGCCTCTGCCTTCTCAATCTCGGCTGCCACGTCGATGAGGTCGCCCAATGGAACGGCAAACTCGTCGGTACCTACCATGAAGCTTGATGCATCGGCACTCTTCTCTGCGATGACCTCAATCTTGTCGAGGTTGGCCATCTTTAGAGTTACGTCGTTGTAAGCCTCGAAATCGTTCTTGCCTACTACCTGAAGAGACAACTGCTCCTTCTGGGCAATGTTCTTCTGGTTGCGAACGGTACGAACGCCGGCAATAATCTGCTTCACAGCCTCGATATCTGCTGCCAACTTCTGCTCCTCAGCTGTAGGTGCAGGAATCTCCAGCTTCTCGCGCATGATGCTCTCGCCATCCTTGCGGTCGTAGATGTGCTGCCACAATTCCTCGGTGATGAATGGCATGAATGGATGCAACATCTTCAGGAGGGCATCGAAGAAACGGAGGGTAGCGTCGTAGCTCTTCTGGTCGATAGGCTGGCCGTAAGCTGGCTTCACCATCTCCAGGTACCAAGATGAGAACTCATCCCAGAACAGCTTATATACAGTCATCAAAGCCTCAGAGATACGGTAGTCCTTGAACTGCTTCTGCATCTCTTCGTTCACCTCCTTGAGTTTGGCATCAAACCACTTCACGGCGATTTCTGCACTCTTAGGCTGCTCGATATCTGCAGTCTCCCAACCCTTCACGAGGCGGAAGGCATTCCAGATCTTATTGTTGAAGTTACGTCCCTGCTCGCAAAGGCTCTCGTCGAAGAGGATGTCGTTGCCGGCTGGAGCACTGAGCATCATACCCATACGAACACCGTCGGCACCAAACTTGTCAATCAGATCCAGTGGGTCTGGTGAGTTACCGAGACTCTTGCTCATCTTGCGGCCGAGCTTATCGCGAACGATACCTGTGAAATATACGTGCTTGAATGGCATCTTGCCACGATATTCGTAGCCAGCCATGATCATACGTGCTACCCAGAAGAAGATGATATCCGGACCAGTTACGAGGTCGGAAGTAGGGTAGTAGTAGTTAATCTCCTCGTTGTCTGGATGCTCGATTCCATCAAACAGAGAGATAGGCCACAACCATGAAGAGAACCAAGTGTCGAGGCAGTCGCTCTCCTGCTCAAGATCCTCAGCCTTGATGCTGGCATTCTTCTCCTGAGCGAGCTTCAGAGCCTCCTCTGCAGTCTCAGCTACCACGAAATCCTTCTTGCCGGCATTGTCGAAGTAGTAAGCTGGGATGCGGTGACCCCACCAGAGCTGACGGCTGATACACCAGTCCTTGATGTTCTCCAACCAGTGGCGATAGGTGTTCTTGTACTTCTTAGGATAGAACTCGATGTCATCGTCCATTACTGGAGGGAGGGCGATGTCAGCAAAGTGCTGCATCTTGAGGAACCACTGTGTAGAGAGCTTTGGCTCGATAGGCACATTGGTGCGCTCAGAGAAGCCCACCTTATTATTATAGTCCTCAATCTTCTCCATCAGACCGGCGTTCTGAAGGTCGATGGAAATCTGCTTGCGCACGTCCATGCGGTCCATGCCAACATAGAGACCTGCTGCCTCGCTGATGGTACCGTTGTCGTTGAAGATATCGATGGTTTCCAAACCGTGCTTCAAACCGAGTGCGTGGTCGTTGATATCGTGAGCTGGAGTTACCTTCAAGCAACCGGTACCGAACTCGATATCTACGTATGTATCCTCGATGACAGGAATCTCGCGGTTTACGAGAGGCACAATCACGTGCTTACCCTTCAACCAGGTATTCTTCTTATCCTCTGGGTTGATACACATGGCAGAGTCGCCCATGATGGTCTCAGGACGGGTGGTTGCTACTACTGCATAATATCCCTTCTCATCCTTGTGAATCACGTTCTCCTCGTCCACCTGCTGGCAGTCCTGCTCTACTACATAATACTTCAGATGGTAGAGCTTAGAGTGCTCATCCTTGTAGATAACCTCCTCGTCAGAGAGTGCAGTCTGAGCCTTAGGGTCCCAGTTAACCATGCGCACGCCACGATAGATGAGGCCCTTCTGGTAAAGGTCGCAGAATACGTGGATGACGGCACGGGAACGGGTCTCGTCCATGGTGAATGCTGTGCGGTCCCAGTCGCAGCTGGCACCGAGCTTGCGGAGCTGCTTGAGGATGATGCCACCGTGCTCGTGAGTCCAGTCCCAAGCGTGCTTGAGGAACTCCTCGCGGGTAAGGTCGGTCTTCTTGATACCCTGCTGGGCGAGGCGGTTAACCACCTTAGCCTCGGTAGCGATACTGGCGTGGTCGGTTCCAGGTACCCAACAAGCGTTCTTGCCCTCCATGCGAGCACGGCGAACGAGAATATCCTGGATAGTATTGTTGAGCATGTGTCCCATGTGGAGCACACCCGTTACGTTTGGTGGAGGGATCACCACTGTATAAGGTTCACGACCATCTGGCTTAGAGCTGAAAAGCTTGTTGTCGAGCCAGTACTGATACCATTTACTTTCCACTGCTTGTGGATCGTACTTACTTGCTAATTCCATTCTTAATATGTCTTTTTAATTTTCTAATCTTTTTATCTTCGAAAACTGCCCCAAAAGTTACCGCAAACAATCAATTATACGATAAAATATGCAAGTTTCCTTAAAAATACGGTGCAAAGATACTACTTTTTGAGCGAAAATCATTATCTTTGCATGAAAAAATTGCAGAATGGCTAGTCAGATACCATATTTAGACGTACAAAACCTCACCAAACGATTTGGTGCGCAGGTTCTTTTTGATAAGATTTCCTTCTCTATCGCTGAAGGACAGAAGGTGGGACTCGTGGCACGTAATGGCACGGGAAAGTCTACCTTGATGTCTGTTCTGATGAATAAGGAGGGACATGAAAGCGGTGATATCATCTATCGTCGCGATTTGAAGATTGGATATTTGGAGCAGTCTCCTCAATTCGATCCAGAGGAGAGCGTGCTCGATGCATGTTTCAATCATGAGGGAGACCCGGAGAAGGTGCTCCGTGCCAAGCAGATCCTGACCCAGCTACATATTACCAATATGGAGCAGCCGATGGGGCAGCTTAGCGGGGGACAGCAGAAACGTGTTGCCCTGGCTAATGTGCTGATAGAGGAGCCCGATTTCCTGATGCTCGATGAGCCTACCAACCATCTTGACCTGGAAATGATAGAATGGCTGGAGGGATACTTGAACAGAGGAAACAAGACCATCTTCATGGTTACTCACGACCGTTTCTTCCTGGACAAGGTGTGCAATACCATCCTGGAACTTGACGATAAGACCATCTATACCTATAGAGGCAATTATGCTTACTATCTGGAGAAACGTCAGGAGCGCATGGAGAATCTCCGGGCTGAAATTCAGCATTCCAAGAATCTCTACCGCAGGGAGTTGGACTGGATGCGCCGCCAGCCTCAGGCACGTGGTCATAAGGCTAAGTATCGTGAAGATGCCTTTTATGAACTGGAGAAGGTGGCTAAGCTGCGTATCGAAGACCGACAGGTGCGTCTGAAGGCTTCTACCGTATATATCGGTTCCAAGATATTTGAATGTCAGTATGTAAGCAAGGCTTTCGATGACCGTGGTAAGAAGAAGGTGATACTCGATAACTTCTATTACAACTTTGCCCGATTCGAGAAGATGGGTATTGTGGGTAATAACGGAACGGGTAAGTCTACCTTCATCAAGATGCTCTTGGGTGAAGTTCAGCCGGACAGCGGTAAGTTTGACATCGGTGAGACGGTTCGCTTCGGTTATTTCTCGCAGGAGGGATTGAAGTTCAAGGAAGACCAGAAGGTGATTGATGTCATTACTGAGATTGCCGATTATATCGACTTGGGTAATGGCAAGCACATGACGGCTTCGCAGTTCCTGCAGTTCTTCCTCTTTACTCCAGAAGAGCAGCACAACTACGTATATAAGTTGAGTGGAGGCGAGAAGCGCAAGCTCTATCTCTGTACGGTGCTGATGAGGAATCCTAACTTCCTGGTTCTCGATGAGCCTACCAACGACCTTGATATCCAGACACTCCAGGTACTGGAGGAATACTTGCAGGATTTCGCCGGTTGCGTTATCGTAGTAAGTCACGACCGCTATTTCATGGACAAGGTAGTGGATCATCTTCTGGTGTTCAAGGGCGAGGGCGAGATACAGGATTTCCCTGGCAACTATACCCAATACCGTGACTGGAGCCGATTGCAGGAGAAGGATGAGACAGAGAAAGCTGCGGCTAAAACTGCCAGCAATAATGCTGCAGTCAATGATGGCGCCGGCACAGCCAAGCGTGACGCCAACTTTGAGAACAAGCGCAAGATGAGCTACAAGGAGAAGCGTGAATATGAACAGCTGACCCAGGAAATTGATAAGCTTACCGAAGAGCAGAAAAAATTGGAAGAGGCCCTTTGCAGCGGAACGCTTTCGGTAGATGAACTGACGGAAAAGAGCAAGCGACTGCCGGAAATCAAGGATGAACTTGATGAGAAGGAAATGAGATGGCTGGAATTGTCAGAGATGCTATAGACTTTGAACTTTGAACATTGAACTTTGAGGTTTGAACATTGAACTTTTGATTAGTTCGTTTGCTGACATTTAGTGATTAACATAATAATAGAAAACATAACGATGGAAATTAAGAAATCTGAATTTACAATATCTGCTCCACGAGTGAGCATGTGTCCAAAGGATAATAAGGCTGAGTACGCCTTTATCGGTCGAAGCAATGTGGGTAAGTCTAGTCTTATCAATATGCTTTGCAATCATAAAGGTTTAGCTAAAACTTCAGCCACACCGGGTAAGACGTTGCTGATCAATCACTTCATTATCAATAATGAATGGTATCTGGTTGACCTTCCCGGCTATGGATTTGCCAAGCGCTCCAAGACTGTCCAGAAGCAGTTGGAGCAGATGATCAGCAGCTATATCCTTCAGCGCCCTCAGTTGGCAAACGTCTTTGTTCTTATCGACGTACGCCATGACCAGCAGAAGATTGACCGTGAATTCGTAGACTGGTTGGGCGAAAGCAATGTGCCATTCTGTATCGTTTTCACCAAGGCAGATAAGTTGGGACCGGTAAAGGCTCGTATGAATGCCGAGAAATGGATGCATGCATTGGAAGATCGCTGGGAAGAGCTTCCTCCTTACTTTATTACTAGTAGTGAGAAAAAGATGGGACGCGACGAAGTACTCGATTATATTGACGAGATCAACAAGTCGCTTGCTGGAGAATAAAAATCATCGAAACGTATGAAACAGATTAATTGGGGATTTATCGGCTGCGGAGAAGTAACCGAAAAGAAGAGCGGACCGGCCTTCAATGAGGTGGAAGGTTCGCAGGTTGTGGCAGTGATGAGCCGTAGCGAGAACAAGGCTCGTAGTTATGCTGAGCGTCATCATATCCGTAAATGGTATACGGATGCCCAGGAATTGATAGATGACCCTGATGTAAATGCCATCTATATCGCTACGCCGCCATCGTCTCATGCCACCTTTGCCATCATGGCAATGCGTGCAGGCAAGCCTGTTTATATAGAAAAGCCATTGGCAGCAAGCTATAACGACTGTATCCGTATCAATCGTATCAGTGAGCAGACTGGTGTTCCTTGCTTTGTGGCTTATTACCGTCGTTATCTTCCATATTTCCAGAAAGTGAAGGAGATCATTGAAAACGGTACCATCGGTAAGGTAATCAATGTTCAGATAAGGTTCTCTGTGCCTCCTCGTGACCTTGACTATAAAAACGAAAAGGAATTGCCTTGGAGGTTGCAGCCGGATATTGCGGGTGGAGGTTATTTCTATGATTTGGCCCCACACCAGATTGATTTGTTGCAGAATATTTTCGGTGTTATCACCCGTGCACATGGTTATCCTGCCAATCGTGCTCATCTCTACAAGGCAGAGGATACCGTTTCAGCTTGTTTCTTCTTCGAAAATGGGGTTACGGGCAGTGGAAGCTGGTGCTTTGTGGGACATGAGAGTGCAAAGGAAGACCGTATCGAGATTATCGGTGATAAGGGCTCCTTGTCTTTTTCGGTATTTACATATGAACCTATTGTTCTCATCACCAGTGAAGGAAAACAGAGTATTACCGTACCAAATCCTTCCTATGTGCAATTGCCGATGATCAAGCATGTCATAGAGCATTTGCAGGGCATCGGGCATTGCGACTGTACGAGTATCTCGGCTACACCGGTTAACTGGGTGCTAGACCGTGTTTTGTGGAAGAATTAGACTTAAAATAAAAAAGTCTCTGTATGAGAAAAATTTGTTTTTTGTGGATGATGTTAACCTTTTTTCTGCTGCCTGTAGGAGCAGCAGAAGAGGAATCTTTGTCTGCAAAAGACAATGAAAAGAGGGTGGAGGTGGCAGACACCCTTTTTGTACGCCATCTTTTCAATTCTACCATGTTTAAGCACAACTCCACGGATAGCCTGATAAGAACCCGTCATAAGCGGACTTTCTTTCATCAGGTGGGCAACGTCTTTACCCGCTTTTTCCGGGAATTCAATACCACCGATTCTTCCTATATCGAAGACCAGCATTACAACTATACAGTAATGCTGCAGAATACGAATACCTACGAGATTTATACCTTGCGCAACAAGGAGGGACAGAGCATTACCTTTGCCCCTGACCCTTCCTGGCGATTAGGTCCGTATCTGGGATGGCGATGGGTATTCCTGGGTTATACTTTCGACTTGAAGCATATCAATGCCAATAACAGTCATACGAATAAAAAGGAGTTTGACTTGAGTCTCTACAGCAGTCTGCTGGGTGTTGATCTCTTCTGGCGTCAGACAGGTAATGATTATCATGTCAAGCGCATGAATCTGGGAGAATATATCAACTGTAATGCGATGAGAAAGGCGCCTTTCGGGGGATTTAAATCGAGTATCAAGGGGCTCAACCTTTACTATATCTTTAATCATCGAAGATTCTCTTATCCAGCTGCTTATGCACAGAGTACCGTACAGCGCAGAAGTGCCGGTTCCATGCTCCTGGGCATCGGATATACCCAACACAAACTGGAAGTGGATTGGGACAAGCTCACCCAGCTTGTTGATGATTGCTTGAACCAGGGTGTTCCTCCTGGAGAGCAGGCTAAGATAGACAGTAGCCTGATGTTTTCGCAGGTGAAGTATAGTGATATCAATGTAAGTTGTGGCTATGCTTATAACTGGGTGTTCGCCAAGAATTGGCTTTTCAATGCCTCGCTCTCGGTGGGGCTTGCCTACAACCAGTCTACCTCGGATACCGAAAGTGAACATTTCGACATCATGAACTTCCGTTTCAGGAATGTCAACTTGGATGGTATAGGAAGATTTGGAGTAGTATGGAACAATACCCGATGGTATGCGGGCATGAGTACTATCATCCATTCTTATAATTATAGAAAATCTCAGTTTTCTACCAATAATTCCTTCGGTTCGGTAAATCTGTATTTCGGAGTTAATTTTGGAAGAAAACGTAATCATTAAAACTGTAGGAAGATGAAAATTCTAAAGAGAATATCTGTATTAGTTTTGGCTGTCTTGTCGTTGATGCCATCTATGGCAAAGAGTGGTGTTGTGTATCAGCGCCAGGACAGTATTCGTATCGTCAACTTGTTGAAGCAGGCAAAAGCCTTGAAGACGAAACCTGCCAACTGGATGTTGTGGTTTGGCAAGCAGTTTGTGGGGATTCCATACGTTGGAGGTACCTTGGATAGGACAAAGGAAGAGGTTCTCATCGTGAATACACGTGAACTCGACTGTACCACCTATGTAGAGATGGTGACAGCCCTGACGATGTGCGCCCAGAAGCATGAAACCTCCTTTGCTTCCTTCTGCGAACATTTGAAGCACGTGAGATATGTAGGCGGGGAAGTATCTTATGTGAAGCGCCAGCATTATTTTACCATTTGGATGGACGATAATGAAAAGGAGGGTATTGTCAGAAACATCGCTCCTAATCCGCCATTTACTGCCGTCCAGACCGTCAATGTCAACTGGATGTCTACTCATACATCGAGCTATAAGATGCTTTCTGCTCATCCTGAGTGGAAAGCAGGCATTCGCCAGTTGGAGAAGAGCGTAAACGGGAAAAAATACCGTTATGTTCCCAAATCGACCATTGCCAATAACCAGATATTCAGAAAGGCTATTCATGACGGTGACATCATCGTGATTGTTACCAACAAGAAAGGATTGGACACCACGCATATCGGTCTGGCTTCCTGGCACAGGGACGGACTCCACCTGCTCAATGCGAGCAGTATACATAAAAAAGTAATAGACGAACCGATGACACTGTATACCTATATGCAGAAACATCCGGTGCAGATTGGCATCAGGGTATGTAGGGTGCTGTAATTTGGCACGCTATTTGTATAAGCCATAGCAAACATAAAAAATAAAATAATAACATTAAAAGATATAATAACTATGGCACAGAAAGGTAATATCGGTGTAACGACAGAGAACATTTTCCCTGTCATCAAGAAATTCTTATATTCAGATCATGACATCTTCCTCCGTGAGATGGTTTCCAACGCTGTGGATGCTACACAGAAGTTGAAGACTCTTGCTGCCCAGGGCGACTTCAAGGGTGAGATAGGTGACACTACCGTTCGCATTTCTCTCGACGAGAAGGCTGGTACCCTCACTATCAGCGACCGTGGTATCGGTATGACAGAGGAGGAAATCGATAAATATATCAACCAGATTGCATTCTCTGGTGTAACAGACTTCCTCGACAAGTATAAGGAGAATGCCAATGCCATCATCGGTCACTTCGGTCTCGGTTTCTATTCTTCTTTCATGGTAGCCAGCAAGGTGGAAATCATCACCAAGAGCTACAAAGAGGGTAGCAAGGCTGTAAAGTGGAGCTGCGACGGTTCACCAGCTTTCGAAATTGAGGACGCTGACAAGGCTGACCGCGGTTCAGATATCGTTCTCCATATCGCTGACGACTGCAAGGAATTTCTCCAGAAGAGCAAGATTGAGGAACTCCTGAACAAGTACTGCAAGTTTATGGCAGTGCCTGTAGCCTTCGGCAAGAAGACTGAGTGGAAGGACGGCAAGAACGTGGAGACAGACGAGGATAACATTATTAATAATGTAGAGCCTCTCTGGACCAAGACTCCTAGCACCTTGAAGGATGAGGACTACAAGAAGTTTTATCATACTCTCTATCCAATGCAGGACGATCCATTGTTCTGGATTCACCTGAACGTAGATTTCCCATTCAACCTGACGGGTATTCTCTACTTCCCACGCATCAAGAACAGCATCGACATGCAGCGCAACAAGATTCAGCTGTATTGCAACCAGGTATTCGTAACAGACCAGGTAGAGGGCATCGTTCCTGAGTTCCTGACCCTGTTGCATGGTGTTATCGACTCACCGGATATCCCATTGAACGTGAGCCGCAGCTACTTGCAGAGCGACAGCAACGTGAAGAAGATTTCTACCTACATCACCAAGAAGGTGGCAGACCGCTTGAACTCTATCTTCAAGGAGAACCGTAAGGAATTCGAGGAGAAGTGGGATGACCTCAAACTCTTCATCAACTACGGTATGCTTTCACAGGATGACTTCTACGACCGCGCCAAGGACTTCGCTCTCCTGAAGGATGTGGAGGGTAAGTACTTCACTTACGAGGAGTACAAGACACTCATCAAGGACAACCAGACCGATAAGGATGGCAACCTGGTATATCTCTATGCCAACAACAAGGAGGAGCAGTACTCTTACATCGAGGCTGCCAAGCAGAAGGGTTACTCAGTGCTTCTGATGGAAGGTCAGCTGGATACCCCAATGGTGAATATGCTGGAGCAGAAGTTGGAGAAGAGCCGCTTCACCCGTGTGGATGCGGATATCATTGACCGACTCATCGTAAAGGAAGATGCCAAGAAGACAGATTTGACAAAAGACCAATCTGACAACTTGACAGAAGTATTCCGTTCTCAGATGCCTAAGCTCGACAAGGCAGAGTTCTTTGTAGAGATTCAGGCTTTGGGCGAGCAGAACCAGCCAGTGCTCATCACCCAGAATGAGTACATGCGCCGTATGAAGGCGATGAGCCAGTTCCAGACAGGCATGAACTTCTACGGTCAGATGCCAGACAGCTACAACATCGTGTTGAACTCCGACCATGCTTTGGTGAAGAAGGTATTGGAGGATGCTGAGGCTAATACAGCAGATGCATTGAAGCCAATCCTTGCTGAAATCAAGGGTCAGGAGGCTCGTCTTGCAGTACTTCATCAGGAGCAGGGCAAGAAGAAGCCAGAGGAGATTACCCAGGAAGAGAAGGATGATGTTCACAATACAGAGAAGGCTATCAGCGATGAGAAGGCAAAGCGCAATGATATCATCTCGGGTTATGCCAAGAACAACAACATTGTTCATCAGCTTATCGACCTCGCCCTGTTGCAGAACGGTATGCTGAAGGGTGCTTCTCTTGATGCTTTCCTGAAGAGAAGTGTGGATATGATCAAGTAATTGGGGCTTTATTAAAGTGTATATTACTTTACGAAATGTAACATTGAAGGTTACAAATTGTTTCTAGATATGTGCTAAATGTTTCAAAGCAGACATTTAGCACATTTTTTTATCTCATTTCTTTGGTGATGCTATCTGTTTTTCGTACCTTTGCAATACAATTAATGTAAAAACATAATAATCAAAACCACCATCATGGAACAGAACATTGAATCTAAGCACAGCATCATTGCTGAATACTATACAGAGTGCTACGTCGAATTGAAAGGTTTTGTAGCTTCTCGCTTGCTGGGGGATGAAAAAGCCGAGCAGGCAGAAGATATCGTGCAGAATGTTTTCGTGCGCTTGTTGAAGATGGATTGTATGATTACACGTATTACTTTACCTTGTCTGGTATATACTATAGCACGCAATCTTATTCTGGATTATTGGCGTCACAGGCACTGTCTGGAAAAATATGAGTATGTGGTCCGGAATACTGATTGGCAGAACAGGTATGTAGATGATGTTGCTACCATCTATTCTGCCCATGAGATTCAGGCGAAACTGGAAAATGGTATTGCACAACTTTCAGAGAAGCAAAGTAGTGTCTATAGGTTAAACCTGGAAGGAATGACAGTGAAGGACATTGCTCTCCACCTGAACATCAAATATAAGTGTGCAGAGCATTATTTAGGTAATGCGCGTAAGAGTGTACGAAGATACGTAAAAGAGGAAATGGCTTCTTAGTTTTTATATGTGTGTAAGAAAGAAATATGTGTATAAGATAGAAAATATGTGTGTAAAATAGAAAAAGGTGTCAGCAATCTCGTCAGAGAATGGCTGGCACCTTTTTGGTTAGTTTTGCTTGAAGGCGACAACATGAGTCAGCGCCTTGTCCATATAGAATGTCTGTGTGAGCTCTTGCTGTTTGCCATCTTTGTCGGTCAGCTTATAAGTGGCCCTTATATATAATAAGGTGTCGGTAATGGCATTGTCATTATAGCTGATGTCTTTCTTGATGTATGGCAAAGTGCTCATCTCCTTGCGCATTGATTTTACTTTATCTATGTCAATCATGGCAGTAGGAGTGAGATTGCTGAATCGCTCATAGCTGCAGTCGTTGTCCGTGGCAAGGTTCTCATTCAGGAAATCCTTGACCAGTGACTTGGCCTTGTACTGGTCTCCACAGGAGGTGAGAGCCAATACGAAGCCCAATGTCAATACATATAATATCTTTTTCATATCCTGAGAATGTGGGAAATGAAACAATATCTGTTGTTATTTAACGCTGCGCAGAATGTCCAGCAAGTGATCCCATACCATCTGGACGGTAGGAATCAGAAGAGCCTCGTCTGGAGTGTGGACATTGCGAAGAGTAGGACCGAAGCTTACCATATCGAGGTCTGGGTAACGCTCAGAGAAGAGACCGCACTCCAGACCGGCATGGATGCCCTTTACCAATGGCTTCTTGCCGAAGAGCTTTTCGTAACTCTTCACGGTGATGTCGGTCAGCTTGCTGTTGGCACGCATCTTCCATGCTGGGTATTTTCCGCCAACGTTTACCTCGGCTCCAGCCAGGAGGAATGCTGCCTTTACAGTGTTGGTCATATTATCCAGGTTGCTCATCACGTTACTGCGCTGAGAAGCCACGATGTGGATGCTGTTCCCGTCGGTAGCAACGCTTGCCACATTGCTGGAAGTCTCTACCATCTCGGCGAGTGCCTCGTCCTGACAGTTGGTAAGAGGACCATTGTCTACAGCCTGCAAAGCCATGATGAACTTGTCTGCAACGGTCTTCTCGATGACAGGAGCAGCATCGGCAGAACCCATGTTGAACTGCATAGACTGTTCTGTAACATGGAATTCATCCTCTACTTCAGAAGCGAAGATGTTCCAATCAGCACGTACCTGCTCTTTAGCTTCATTCTTGACAGCGAAGACAATCTTGCCGTCACGAGGGATGGCATTGTGCATCTTTCCGCTGTTGAAGCTAACCAGACGGAGTTCACCACCCAGCTTCTCATTCTCCAGGAAGAGGAAACGTGCAAGCAACTTGATGGCATTGGCGCGCTTCTTGTTGATGTCATCGCCTGAGTGACCACCGTTGAGACCCTTCAGGGCAGCCTCCATGAAGAAATAACCTGCAGGAGCCTCCTCGCGGTTGAAGTGGAAGGTAGCCTTGGTAGTCTGGCCGCCTGCACATGATACGAAAATCTGTCCCTCATCCTCTGAATCGAGGTTGATGAGCATCTTGCCGGTCATGAAACCAGCCTTCATGCCAACGGCACCTGTCAATCCTGTTTCCTCATCACGGGTGAAGACGCACTCGATAGGACCATGCTCGATATCGTCGGCAGCGAGGATGGCAAGTTCGATGGCACAGCCGATACCGTCGTCAGCACCGAGGGTAGTACCCTTTGCCTTCAGCCATTCACCGTCTACGTAGGTCTGGATGGCATCCTTATGGAAGTCGAACTCTACGTCTACCAATTTATCGCAAACCATATCCATGTGGCTCTGGAGGATGATGGTATCAGCGTTCTCATATCCTGGAGTTGCAGCCTTGCGAATGAGAACGTTTCCTGTTTCGTCGACCAGAGTCTCGAGCTGATGGCTTTTGCCGAATTCCTTCAAGTACTCAATCATGTTTTCCTCATGCTTGGAAGGGCGAGGTATTTCGTTGATTTTAGCGAACTGCTCAAACACGAGAGCAGGTTTTAATTCTTTTTTTTCCATTTATTGATATATTTATGTTATTTTGTTTTGAATTTTCTATTATTTCTTTATTTTATTTTGAGTTTTCCTCGAAAAATCGTACCTTTGCAACGCGAAGTGCACTAAGGCACTGCAAAGGTAATAAAAATGGTAAAATTAATGTTATTAAGTCTGTTAATAATTGCTATAGCAATGGCATTATTTAGCGTGAAATTGATTTTCAAAAAGAATGGTAAGTTCTCTTCCCAGCATGTTCACGATAATCCGGGCTTGCGCAAGATGGGCATCCACTGTGTGGTAGATCAGGATCGCGAGGCGCGTGAAGCCAATAAGGCTTATTAGAAATATGAATGAATTGAATTTACCGGGAGTAAGAAATTAATAAGTAGAAATATAAATTATAAAATACTAGAAAATGAAAAAGAACATTTTGAGTTCAGTGGCTATTGCTGCTGTTGCTGCTTTGTCATTGGCATCTTGCAACAAGTCACAGCCTCAGGTTGAGGCTAAGTCAGAGACTAAGGCTTCTACGGGGTTGAAGGTTGCATACGTTGAGGTTGACTCAATCATGACTCAGTATACCTTTGCTAAGGAGTATTCTTCTATCTTGGAGAAGAAGGGTCAGAATATTCAGGCTACTATCGCACAGAAGGGGCAGCAGTTGCAGGCTGCTGCTGCTAATTTCCAGCAGAAGATTCAGCAGAACGCATATACTCGTGAGCAGGCTGAGGCTATTCAGGCTGGTCTTCAGAAGCAGAACAATGACCTTCAGGGATTGCAGCAGCGTTTGAGCAATGAGTTTGCTGCTGAGCAGGACAAGTATAACAAGGCTCTCCACGACAGCATTGCCAACTATCTCAATAGATATAACAAGGAAAAGAAGTATAGCATCATCTTCTCTAAGAGTGGTGATAACCTGCTCTATGCTGATAAGGTTTTGGATATTACCAACGAGGTTATTGCTGGCTTGAACAAGGCTTACAAGGGTAAGTTGAAGGGTGCAGAGAAAACTCCTGCTAAAAAATAAACAATATGCTTCGTAACGAAAGATATAATTTTATATTGAATCACTTCAGAGATGCGCTGCCGAATGTGACTACCGAGTTGCAATTCGGTAGCGCATTTCAGCTTTTGGTGGCTACCTTGCTTTCGGCCCAATGTACCGATAAGCGTATCAATATGGTTACTCCGGCTCTTTTTGCCCGTTATCCCGATGCTCTGCACATGGCGCAGGCGAGTGAGGAGGATATTTATGAACTGATCAGTTCCGTCAGCTATCCCAATGCCAAGGCAAAGCATCTTGCCCAGATGTCCCGTCAATTGGTGGAGATGTTTGGGGGCGAAGTGCCTGAGGCGACTGATGATCTGGTGAAGTTGGCTGGAGTGGGGCGCAAGACTGCGAACGTGATTCGTGCCGTATGGTTCGGCTATGCTACGATGGCGGTGGATACGCATGTCTATCGTGTGAGCCATCGTATGGGATTGGTGCCCCGCACGGCAGATACGCCTCGCAAGGTAGAGGATTATCTGATGAAGCATATTCCTGCAGAGGATATTCCGAATGCTCATCATTGGATTCTGCTGCATGGCAGATATATCTGCAAGAGTGCCAAGCCGCTTTGTGATAAATGCTTTTTCAATGAGCATTGCCCTAAACTATTAAAGGACAGTAAACTTTAGGTAATAATTAGTGATTAGTTAGTAGTGATTAGTTTGTTAATCACTAATCACTACTAACTAATCACTAATTAAAGTTTTATGGTTTTATTCATCAGATAGTTATCCAGGATAACCATGGCTGCCATTGCCTCTACTACTGGTACGGCTCTTGGCAATACGCATGGATCATGTCGGCCGCGGGCTGTAAGCTTGGTCGGATTTCCTTCCAAATCCACAGTGTCCTGTTTCATCAATAGGGTGGCTACAGGCTTGAATGCTACCCGGAAATAGATATCCTGACCATTGCTCAAACCGCCCTGGATACCTCCGCTATGATTGCTTCTGGTCGTGATGCGGGTTGCAACATCCTGGTTGATGGATTTATCTGCAGCCTGATTTGTATTTTCATCCTTCGGAACAAACACATCATTCTGTTCGCTTCCACGAGCGGTAACGCCAGCAAATCCCTCTCCATATTCAAAACCCTTCACGGCATTGATGCCGAGCATGGCTGCACCCAGTTGTGCATGGAGCTTGTCGAATTCCGGTTCACCCAGTCCCGCAGGGCATCCCTTGATTACGCATGTGATGATGCCTCCAATGGTATCACCGTCGGCTTTAACCTGGGCAATGAGGTCTTCCATCTCCTTGGCTTTAGCCTGGTCCGGACAACGTACCGGATTGTCTTCGATGGTGTTGAGGTCATACTGATGGTAATCTTTCTCCAAAGCGATGTTTCCCACCTGCGATGTGTAGGCAGTGATGCTGATGCCCAGCTGGCGGAGTGCCAACTTGGCAAGGGCGCCACCCACGCAGCGTGAGATGGTGATGCGGGCAGATGAGCGTCCGCCTCCACGATGGTCTCTGATGCCATACTTCTCGTTGTAGGTGAAGTCGGCATGTGATGGGCGAAACAGACAGCGCATGTTCTCATAGTCTTGAGAATGCTGGTTCTGGTTTCGTACTTCAAAGCCGATAGGTGTTCCCGTTGACTTTCCCTCGAAGACACCACTTAGAAATTCCACCTTGTCTGCTTCCTTTCGGGCAGTAGTAATGTGACTTTGTCCAGGGCGTCGACGATTCAGTTCGCTCTGGATAAAGTCCATGTCTATGTCAATGCCAGCAGGGAAACCGTCGATGACGCCTCCTACAGCTATGCCGTGACTCTCTCCGAAAGTGGTGAGAGTGAAAAGATTGCCAAATGTATTCCTCATTGTCCTATGTATGATATAGAGGCTCGTTCTTCCCATGATGACAGGGTAGGTAAGCCTCATGAGTTGATATGAAGAGCGGCTATCCCAATTTTGCTTGAGACAGCCGCTATAGTTTATTCTCAAATATTACTTGTTGCAATCGCAGCCGCCTTCGCAGTTGCCGTCCTTGCAGTCGCCACCACAGTTGTCGCAACCGCCACCGCAACCACCAGCTTCACCGCTGATCATCTGAGCCATCTTAGCGATTTCCTCAGCTGTTGCTTCACGGCTTTCCAATACCTGACCGCAGAAGTTGAGCTTCAAACCTGCCAATGGATGGTTGAGGTCGCATGTAACCTTCTCGTCGGTGATATTCTTAACGACAGCATTGAAGTGGTTGCCGTCCTCGTTCTGCAATGGGATGATGGCACCAACCTGTACGTGCTGAGCATCAAACTGGCCATTGACTGTAAAGATCTGCTTGTCGAGATCGAGTACGCGCTCGTCATAGTGGAGGCCATAAGCCTGCTCTGGCTCCAGCTCAAAGTCGAACTCCTCGCCCTTTTCAAGATTTACCATCTTCTCTTCGAATGCTGGCAATGTTACGCCCATGCCGCTGATGAAGATGAAAGGACGCTCGTCTGTTGTACGCTCGATGAGCATTTCTTCACCGTTATCACCTTTAGTTACATCGTAGAGTGCATAAGACACTACAATAAATTTGTTCTTGTTGTTTGATTCCATTATTATTTATGTTTTTATTTTATCTTGTTTTGATACTATTACCTATTTTATATATATAGGCAATATGATTTTATTTTTTCTTATTCATGCGTTGGCGTCTTTGAATGCTGACGCTTTTCACCATTTCCATGCGCTCCAGATAGATAGGACGCCATTTGTCTATGATGTCTTGCAGGCTCTTGCTCTTTTGGGATAGTTCTGCATATTCATCACCTTCTGTCTGATTTGCCTTTTTCAGTTCAAGCATGCGGGCGATGAAATGCTTCTGCTGTTCTTCGGCTGCCTTCAGTTGGCTGCCGAGTTTTTCCAAGCTTTCCATAAATGCCAGTGCCTTGTCTATATGTGTCTGTTGTTCCATTTATTCTTTAATTGTTGCTTAACTTCTGCAAAGGTACAAATAAATATTGGGATATGGAAGAGAAATCAAGGAAATTTTCCTCTCCACCTTAATTATTTTGAGCCATCTTACAATTTGTTAGCTAAAATCTGTAAAAAATTACTATCTGCTCCTGGTTTTAGACTGCTCTTGTTGATTTATGTCAAATAATAAACGGATTTTTGAAAAAAAACAAATAAATGTTTGCGCACACAGCAGAAAGTTCGTATCTTTGCAGCGTCTTAAAGAAATAAGACTATAGGATAATGTTTAACAAGAGTTCTCTGGAAACGGAGCAATTAGGATATCTGCTCCATGAGACTCGTAAAGTAAAGAAAGGTAAAAAGATTATGAAGAAGATTATGATTTTAGCAGTAGCATTGTTGAGTATGACAACTACTTTTGCAGCAGAAGAGGCTACAAACGCAACAGCAGCTTACAACATGAACATCAAGATGGGAAGCTTGGCTGAGGCATTGTCACTTAATATCGATCAGGTTGATGCTGTTTCTGACGTTCACAAGAACTTCACAGCAGACATGATGAATGCTGCTTCTGCATCTAAGGAGGATCGTGCAGCTATGATTGACAAGGCTGTCATCAAGGATTTGAAGTACATGCACAGCATCCTCAACAATACACAGTATCGCAAGTACGTGATGCTTTTGAATGCTACACTCATCAACCGTGGTTTGAAGTAATCACGCAGGTGTAGATTCAAGAATCAAAATAGATTGAGAGAGAGATTTTAATAGAAACTGCAGGTTGGATTTCATATCTGACTTGCAGTTTTTTTATTGTCTGCGTTTGAAAACTCTGGGTTTTTCCGGGATATCTCTGTGAAATAAATCCGTATCTCTGTGTTTTTCACTCCGTATCTCTGTGATATAAATTCATATCTCTGTGTATTCTATTCAGAAATGCGCAGTTTTCTTGTCCTGATCCTGTATATTCCAGAAACTATCGTATGTTTATCTTTTTTCAGATACCTACTATTAGGTAATCGTGAAACCCCCCATTTTTAGGTATTGCACATTCAGAGAAAAAGTAGTACCTTTGCAAACGAAAACAAGAAGATGTTTGAAACTTAAGATATATTCGGTTTATTGTGACTTTTAGATAGAATAGTTACTTATCAGAAAAATAAGAATCTTGTTCGCTAATAGAAATAATTCATAATGTTTTTGTATAATATGTAGAAAGGGCTGCCTGTGAAGGTAGCCCTTTTCTGCTTTTGTCCTATTTTACATATCTCAGTATCTCCTTGCTTTTTCTGCTTTTTTTTGCCGGAAGGGGCATGAAGCCCTCGGTAAGTCCGGTTTTCTCTGTCATCGCCTGGAATACTGCTGCCGCATAGCCGGAAAGCTTCAGCGTCTGCAATTCCTCATTGATGGCATCCTCATCATAATTATCGGCATATAATAAGGTATGCAGGCTGTCCAGATAGTTCTGTGGAATGTTCTGGTGAGGCATACGACTCTTTATCTGCAGGATTTGAGCGATGATAGGTTCCTTGGTCTGTGCTGCAATCATTTCTGCCTTGTGCTGTTCAAAACCGGAAAGGGTAGAGATGTTGGTGTCTGCCCAGTTGTCCAGCATGGCGCCTTCTGATGTGAGATGACTGTAACCGAAATATCTGATCAGGGCGATGTTCTTGTTCCAACCCAGCTGGGCGAGATAGTTCTTCTCCATCGGTGTTGTGGCGATGACGAGATCAGCTTTTTGATACATCGTCTTCTGATACACGAGCGACTGGAGGCTGCGCTTGAGGTGAGGATTCTTCCGGTTTAGTTCAGAGATGTCTCCGAGTGGACACACCATGTATGGAATGCCCATCTTGCGTGATTTTCCGGCAAGCTGTGCTCCCTGCATGGTCCATGCTCCCAATATCATAACGATGTCGGCATCTGCCAGATTGTGGGTGATGTCGAGCTTTTTGCCAAGTGCTTCAATGTATGGGAGGTACATTTTCAGCGTCTTCTTCTGTTTAGCTATATACAAATATACTTTCATGGTTGTGTCTTTTAAAAATCCTTTAATCCAGATTTTTCCTCTTGTAATCTATTTCCCGAAATCTATTTCTCCGGTATCTTACAGCTTATGGCTGGTGAAGTCATTCTTGTCTGCACGCCAATATCTTATCTTGTTGGCGAGGTTTCTCCAGATGATTCCATATTCATAGAACGGCAACTTGATGATGTTCATCTCATCGTCGAAGTGCCTGATGGCCTTGATGGCAATGATCATGCGGAGCAGGAAGAGCAACAGGAGAGCGAAGCCGGCTATTCCCGTTAAGAGCCAATCCTGCGTGATGATGGCGAAAGCTAATACTGCAATAGAAGCAATGAGGCTGAGATGAGGGAAGAGATGATCGAAGAACATCAGAGTACGCATCGATTTCGCCCTATCTAACCTCTTTCGTGATGACAGGTGATAGAGGTGGGCGTTGTGCCATGACTTGTTGGTTGGTTCGTCACGGACCAGCCAGGCATCGCTATCCAATACTACAGCTGTTTCTCCCAGTTGTCCATACTTGTTGACAAGGAAATCATATTCTCCACGTACATACTCCAGGTTGCCCTGGTAGCCTTGTTCCTGCATGAACTGGCTCTTGCGGAAAGCTACGTTTGGCATGTGGCTGCGATAGCCATAAGAGTGCTGGGCACGTCTTAACAGATAGAATGCCTTGCGTATGCTGTCGAAGCGGCGGACTCCTTTGGTTTCTTCATCCAGTTCTACATAGCCCAGGACCAGATTGCATGATTGACAGAAGTGTTGAGACATGGCTGTCAGCCAATTGTCGTTCTTTGGCTTGCAGTTTGGCTCGGTGAGGATGATCCATTCATACTTGGCTGCTTTTACACCGAGCGTAATCTGCAATTTCTTGCGGCTCATATAGCGGGAACTCTCAGGAATGTATGTATAATACAGATGAGGATTCTCTGCAGACAAGCGCTTGAGATAGTCCTGGGTTTCTGCATCTGTGCTTTGGCAGACTACGATGACCTGATAATCGGCAGCGTATTGCTGCTTGAGGAACAGCGGGAGGTTGCGTTCCAGTTCGGGCAGATTATCATGAACGGTAATAATTACTGTTATCGGTTCTTTGGATACCGGAGTATCTTCCTCATTTTCCTCTGTTTTAGGAAAACGCAGCGAGCGCAGGAATGGGTTTATCAGCGATCCGAGAATCGCCAATAAAACCACTGCTGCGCCAGCTATAATAGTTGTTAAACTAATTGTCATCATTTCTTTTTCTCGTATTTCTTATGCTTTTGCCCTTCTGGGGGCATATGGCATTTGACTTTAAAAGTCTTCAGTGATGTAACCCTTTGGCAACTGACGGCAATTGTACTGACTCGCCATAATCTCACCGTAAGCGCCGGCAGAGCGGAGAGCGATGAGGTCGCCGCGATGGGTCTTGTTCAAGTCGGTTGCCTTAGCGAATACATCGCTTGATTCACAGATAGGGCCTACCACATCGTATGTCTCCATAGGTTCATCGCTGGAGATATTCTCGATTTTGTGATATGCCTGATAGAGGGCAGGGCGAATCAAATCGGTCATTCCGGCATCAACGATGGCGAACTGCTTGGCTGTACCCTGTTTGATGTAGAGGGTCTTGGTGATGAGGCTTCCCATCTGACCTACTACGGCACGACCTAACTCGAAGTGGAGTTTCTGACCATCACGCAACTTCAACTTCTTGGCGTATGTATCAAAGTAATCCTTGAAGTCAGGGATTGGTACACGGTTAGGGTGGTTATAATCGATGCCCAGGCCACCACCTACGTTGATGTTCTTAACCACGATATGATGAGCTTCCAGCTGGTTCTGCAACTCGTTGATTCGGTTGCAGAGAGCCTCGAAGTCACCCATGTCAAGTATCTGACTACCAATGTGGAAGTGAAGTCCCAGGAACTTGATGTTCTTCATTTTTGCAGCTTCCTCGATGACGCTCTCCATATCGCGCATGGCGATACCGAACTTGTTCTCTGCCAGACCGGTTGTGATGTTGGCATGAGTATGAGCGCCCACATCAGGGTTGATGCGGAAGCAAACCTGAGCTATCTTATTCTGTTTTTCTGCAAGTTCGTTAATAATCTCAAGTTCCGGAATGCTCTCTACATTGAAGCAGAAGATGCCCTTCTCCAGACCGAGATTGATTTCCCAATCACTCTTGCCTACACCTGCATATACAATCTTGCTGGCAGGGAAACCTGCCTTGATGGCAGCCTGAATCTCTCCTCCGCTCACGCAGTCGGCTCCTAATCCTGCCTGACAGATGATGTTGAGCACCTTAGGATTGGCGTTTGCCTTCACGGCATAGTGAACCTCAAATCCCGGATGTTTGCCAGCCTCTTCGTTGATGGTCTTCAAGGTTTGGCGCAACACATTGGTGTCGTAATAGTAAAATGGAGTCTGTATCTCCTGAAATTTGTCTATCGGAAATGTTCCTTTCATTTCGCTTAGTTTTAAATTAAAATTTTATTATAGTCAAATTAGAAATCAAACGAAGAGTGGACAGGAATCATTACATACGAATTCTCCACTCTTCACTCTTCGTTCTTCACTGTTATATTACTTCTCGAACAATACCTTGCTCAAGTTCTGTAATGCCTGCTTCTTGTCTCTTTCCTTGATGAGGAATGAGATGTTGTAGTTGCTGCCACCGTATGAAACCATGCGGATAGGGATATTCTTCAATGCATCGGTTGCGATGGTCTCGAAGCCTACATTGCTCCAATCCAGGTCACCAACAACGCAGATGATACACATGTCTGCATCTACGGTAACAGTACCATACTTCTTCAGCTCATTGACGATGTCGTTGAGGTGAGTGTCGTTGTCGATACTCATGCTCACGCCTACCTCTGAGGTAGCAATCATGTCGATTGGAGTCTGGTAGCTCTCGAAGATTTCAAATACCTTGCGCAGGAAACCTGTGGCGAGCAACATGCGGCTACTCTTAATCTTGATAGCTGTGATGTTGTCTTTGGCAGCAACAGCTTTGATCTTGCCACGAACGATGACGTTGTCGATGATGGTACCGTCAGCCTTTGGATCCATGGTGTTCTTCAAGCGTACAGGAATGCCGGCATACTTAGCTGGCTGTACGCAGGTAGGATGGAGAATCTTTGCACCGAAGTAAGCCAACTCGGCAGCCTCTTCAAAGTTAAGCTGGCGAACAGCTTCTGTGTGCTCAACTATACGAGGGTCGTTATTGTGCATACCGTCGATATCTGTCCAAATCTGAATCTCCTCAGCCGGGAGAGCTGCACCGATGAGTGATGCTGTGTAGTCGCTACCACCACGCTGGAGGTTGTCTATCTCACCGTAAGCATTGCGGCAGATGAAGCCCTGGGTGATGTAAATCTGATAGCCCTGGTTCTCCTCCATGAGAGCGGCAAGCTTTTCCTTGATGTACTGTGGATCTGGCTCAGCATTCTTGTCTGTGCGCATGAAATCCAATGCGTTGAGCAATACTGCCTTTACGCCCTGTTCCTTCAAGTAGTTTACAACCATGTTGGTGCTCATCATCTCACCTTGAGCTACGATGCTCTTCTCCTCGAAAGAAGTGAAGAGATCCTTGGTAAATGAGCGGAGATAGTTGAACTCTCCCTGCAGGAACTCACGTGTGGTCTGTTTCATCTCATCTGTAGAGTAGAGCTCTTCCACGTGCTGCATGTATTTCTTCTCCAAGTTGTTGATTACCTCGTTTGCACCCTCTGGGTTCTTCTTGTAAAGATAGTCAGAGATCTCAACGAGAGAGTTTGTTGTACCGCTCATCGCAGACAATACGATGAAAGTTGGTTCACCTGATTCTGTAACCAAAGAGGCTACTCCCTTCATGCGCTCTGGTGAGCCTACAGAAGTACCTCCGAATTTCATTACCTTCATAGTCGTAATATTTTAATAATTTATAATTTACATTTCATTTAATTCTCCTCGCCATCTTCGGTGAGGTCGATGTGATTGTATTCTTTTGTTACGTCGCGTAAAATTCCGTCTTTGCAGCGATATACGATACCTGGGAATTTGTCAAGCATCGGGATGTTGTGGGTTGTCATCACTACGGCGGTGCCTTGTTTGGTGATGTCTTTCAGCAGACTCACAATGTTGGTGGCAGTCTCTGGGTCGAGATTGCCCGTAGGCTCATCTGCGATGATAATCTTAGGATTGTTGAGCAGAGCTCTTGCTATAGCCACACGCTGCTGCTCACCGCCAGAGAGTTCATGAGGCATCTTGTCGATTTTATCTATCATGCCAACCTCGTTGAGAACTTCCTCAATGCGCTGGGTGATTTCTTTCTTTCCCTTCCATTTAGTTGCCTTGAGCACGAACTCAAAGTTCTTGCGGACTGTGCGGTCGTGGAGCAGCTGGAAGTCCTGGAAGATAATGCCCAGTTCTTTGCGTAATGCTGGTATTTCCTTGCGCTTGATGGTCTTGAGGTCTCTACCGAGGATTTCTGCTTTCTCGGTTTCGCCTTCTACTAGATCAAGCTCGCAATAAAGAGTCTTTAAAAGAGAACTCTTACCAGATCCCACTTTACCGATAAGGTAAGCAAACTCGCCTTCATCAATATGGAAATTGATGTCCTTGAGGATGCATTTGTCGGCTTGGTATATGCTTACATTTTGATAATCTATTAACATCTCCTAATTTTTTCTCTTTGTTATTGGTTTATTTCATCTCGCCCTTGCTTTTGGCTATGCGGCGTTTCTTATCCCATTCCGGGTCGTGGCGCATCTGTAATTCCTTCACTACATCTTCTATTCTCAAGCCCTTGCTGGTGAGCAATACGATGAGATGGTAGAGGAGGTCTGAACTTTCGTAGATGAGCTTTTCGTCATTGCCGTTTGTGGCTTCGATGATAGTCTCAACTGCTTCTTCTCCAACCTTTTGTGCCATTTTGTTAACGCCTTTCTTGAAAAGACTTGTTGTATAGCTGCCTTCTGGCATCTCTTCATGGCGCTTATCAATGAAGTCTTGAAGTTCTGACAGGAAGAGAATCGGATTCAGAGTGTTCTCTTCTGCCCAGCAAGTATCTGTACCCTTGTGGCAGGTAGGTCCGTCTGGATGTACCTTTACCAATAAGGTGTCGTTATCGCAATCGTTCTGGATGCTGACGAGGTTGAGGAAATTTCCTGATGTCTCGCCTTTTGTCCAAAGGAAGTTTCTGGAGCGGCTCCAGAAGGTTACCTTCTTTGTTTCTATGGTTTTATCGTATGCTTCCTTGTTCATGAAGCCAAGCATCAAGACGTTTTTGGTTACTGCGTCCTGGATGATTGCCGGAACAAGTCCACCCATTTTTTCAAAATCTATTTCCATTGTATCTTGTTTAAACAGTTTATTTTCTTTTTATATTCTCACGTTGATACCTTCTTCTCTCAAGTAGTGCTTGAGGTCAGGAATGGCGATTTCGCCAAAGTGGAAGACGCTGGCTGCCAAGGCTGCATCAGCTTTTCCTAATGTGAATGCATCACGGAAATGCTCCATCTTGCCTGCGCCACCTGATGCGATGATTGGGATACTTACCTCTTCGGCCAGTCGGGCAAGAGCTTCGTTGGCAAAACCTTGCTTTACGCCGTCATGATCCATACTGGTGAAGAGAATCTCGCCAGCACCGCGGTCAGCTACTTCCTTTGCCCAGTCGAACAAGCCAAGTTCTACCCGTTCTCGGCCACCCTTCACGTAGCAATGCCATCCATCTGCATCCAGGCGGGCATCAATGGCGCATACGCAAACCTGAGAACCGTAATGATTGGCTATCTCATTGATGAGTTCAGGATGTCGGATGGCAGCACTGTTGATGCTCACCTTGTCGGCTCCTGCATTCAATAGACGATCAACGTCTTTAAGCTCGTTGATGCCACCGCCCACAGTAAATGGAATGTTGATTTCGGCAGCCACACGAGTCACCATATCGGTAAAGGTCTTGCGCTCTTCGAAGCTGGCAGTAATGTCGAGAAAGACGAGTTCGTCGGCTCCGGCATCGCTATAGGCTTTACCCAGTTCTACCGGATCGCCTGCACTACGGAGGTTGACGAAGTTGGTACCCTTTACTGTCTCTCCGTTCTTGACATCGAGGCAAGGGACGATTCGTTTTGCCAAGCCTTTTTTACTTTGAACTTTGAACATTGGACTTTGAACTTTATGATTACTTAACTCCTAGCTAATCACTAATCACTAACAACTAATCACTAACAACCAGCTTTTCAATATTGATTTTACCCTCGTAGAATGCTTTTCCAAAGACTACGGCAGGAATGCCAGCGGCTTCCAAAGCCAGTATGTCTTCATTGCAGCTTACACCGCCAGAAGCGATGAGATGCAACTGAGGGTAGGTTTCCATAACCTTTTTATATAGGTCGATGGCTGGACCCTGTAAGGTTCCGTCCTTGCTGATTTCCGTGCAGAGTACGTAGCGCACTCCTTTATCAATGTACTTCTTGAGGAATGGAAGAAGGTCTTCTGAAGAATCTTCTTTCCAGCCATTGATGGAAATCTTGCCGTTTCTTACATCGGCTCCCAGAATGAGTTTATCTGCTCCATACTTGTCCAGCCATTCCATAAAAAGGTCGGGATTGGTCACGGCGATACTACCCACTGTTACCATCGTTGCCCCAGCGGCAAAAGCCTTCTCTATATCTTCCTCGGTCTTGATGCCACCGCCAAAATCAACCACAAGATTTGTCTCTGCAGTGATGGCTTTCAGTACGGCATCATTCACGATGTGCTTTGATTTGGCACCGTCCAGGTCTACTACATGAAGTCTCTTAAATCCCAGACTTTCAAATTGTTTAGCCACTTCGGCAGGATTATCATTGTAGACTTTTTTCTGGTCGTAGTCGCCCTTGGTAAGTCTGACACACTGACCATTAATCAAGTCGATGGCTGGAATTAATTCTATCATATTTCTTTTATCTCTAAGAAGTTCTTTATAATCTGTTCTCCCACCTTGCTGCTTTTTTCCGGATGAAATTGGCAAGTGAAGAAATTGTCTTTGTGGAGCGATGCGCTGTAGGGAAGAATATAATCTGCCTTGGCGATTGTCTCCTCGCAGAGAGGTACATAATAACTATGTACGAAATAAGAGTAGGGATGTGATAAGGCATCTGAAATGACTTCGTCTGTTTCGTCAATTCTGTTGCCGAATCCCCTATAAAGGTCTGTTTTCAAATCGTAAATCTCATTCCATCCCATAGCTGGCACTTTGTCTTCATGCTTCTGCGGTTGAAAACGCTTTACATCTACATCAAAGATGCCGATGCAGTCTACATTGCCTTCCTCCGAGTGACGGCACAACAGTTGCTGCCCTACGCAGATGCCCAGGACGGGTTGTTTCAAGTTTTTTATCACTTGATCCAGTTTGTGTGCCTTTAGATAATCCATGGCTTCTCGAGCTTGACCTTGTCCCGGGAAGAGTACACGGTCTGCTTTCTGAAGTATTTCGGCATCATCGGTGAGCATAGGCTCAATCCCTAAACGCTTCATGGCGTTGACTACCGAATAGATGTTTCCGGCATTGTATTTTACGATTGCTACATCCATAACCTAACGTGTTTCTAATTTTCAGTTGCAAAGGTACATATTTTCTTTCAATTTAAAGAAAATATTAGCAAAAAGATTACGGAAACAAGGAAAATTCTTGCAGATAGTTAGTAAAAGGGACAGAAAAACCGTCTTTATTATCCCGAATGGTGATAATAAAGACGGTTTTTCTGTCATTTTATCTTGTCTTCTATTTTTTCTTTTATTTTTCTTCGCTATCAGCCGTTCTGAGAATGATACTCGTTGCTCCGATGGTGAAGAGGGTACCGTCTTCGATGACACGTCGTTCACGGTCGCCCAATATCTCATTGTCTACGAAGGTTCCTGTATAGCTTGGACCATCGCGGAGAACGTACTTTAAACGTCCTTTTTTGTCGCGGCTGACATTGATGACGCAGTGGTTCATGTCTACGCTAGGGTCTACAGTCTCAATAGGACAGTTGATGCCACTGTTTTTCATGTATCTGCCAATTACATTATCACCCATTTGAAGTGGAATGACCTGCTTGTATGCGAATACGTTCTCGATAACTACGATAGAACCCACGCCGTTTTCATTGGCATTTTCGTCTATAGTCTCTTCCTTGCGGGTTTCGCGAAGTTTGGATACACCCATGCGGATTCCAAACTGTTTGTTGCAGTTTGGGCAAACGAAGACGAGGCTTTGACCTGCTTCATACTTGGTTTCATCGAATGTGATGAAATTATCGCATTTCGGGCAGCGTACTCTTTTCATATGTTTTTTTCTTTATTTCTTTTGTTTCTTGATTATTCCTTTACTTTTGTAATCCAGCCATCCGTGAACTCCTCATAGCTGTGTAAGCGATTGAGAGCTGTATATGCCTCATTTTCTGTGCTGTACGATCCGTAGATTACTTTTACATTGGTATCGGTGATAAGTACTCGAGCTTCCTTGAACCCCTTGTTCTGTAAATATTCTGCGTATGTGGCAGCATTGCGCTTGGTAATACGGCTAGCCAGTACAATGCTGTAATAGGCAGAAGATGTGGTGGTTATTTCGCTGTCCTGGGTCATCTTGCCAGTATTGGCGGCAGGGGTTTCTGCAGCCTGAACATTGTTGGCTAATACCAACTCGTGGGCAGGCTGTGTCAATTCCTTAGGCATTACCTTGGTAAGCATACCTGTGTCGATTTGACTCTTCTGGACATTAGAAGTGCCTAATGGGGTAGAAAGTGTGAAAAAAGCAATGATGGCGATGCAGGCTGCAGCTATATTGCGAAGCCAACTCTTTCGGATACTGATAAATTCTGTACTTGAGTTCTCTTCTTCCTCTTCTTCGTTGATGAATACGGAGTTGTTGGCAGAGACAATGTTTGCCTCTTTCTTAATGTCGGAACTCTCTCTCTGCTGAGCAGGCTTGTATTCGTCTGCAGTCATCTCAACGACTGTAGTATGTTCGGCTGTTTCCGTATTCGAAATCTGTGCGAGTGGAAGCATGTCGAAACCGCCTAAACCATACAGCTCAGGTGTTAAGATGCCAGCTTCACAAGGTTCGAAAGTATAATTGCCGGTTTCATTCAATATGATGGTGCCGATATCGTTGAGTTCGAATCTGCCTGTATTCTCCAATGTCTGTTTGATTTCTGCAACTTCATCTGCAATACGGTTCAGCGCTTCTGGGTAGCTGATGTCATAGGTTTCTACGTATGAAAGTGCGAGCAGAGAATCGTTCATTGTGAGCTGTGGATTAAAGCCAATGGTTCTCAGCGGTGGCAAAAACATGTTGTCTCTGCCATCGTAACGTGCATCTACATGATGAGCCATGAAGCCACCAAACTCTGGGACAATCACGCAATCGTTGCTCAAAAGTAGGATCTCTATATGTCTTTTTAGTTCATTCACGTTTGCAAAGGTAGCTATTTTTTCGGAAAAGACCAACGGTTTTTGAAGAAAATTTTATCCGGAATGATAAAAAGTTCTAATTGTTTTGTCATTCCGAGAAAAAACATTATCTTTGTGCCAAAAAATAAATAAGGTATAATGGAATATACAGAAACAGAAATCGATGGCGTTTGGATTATCCAACCTAAGGTTTTCAATGATGCCCGAGGTTATTTCTTCGAGGCATGGAAACAGGCAGAGTTTGATGAGCATATAGGTCATCATGTGGAATTTATACAAGACAACGAGTCTAAGTCTAGTTTCGGTGTGTTGCGCGGACTTCATTATCAGAAAGGTGAATTCTCACAAGCTAAGCTGGTACGTGTTATCAAAGGCAAGGTTCTGGATGTTGCCGTTGATTTGCGCCGGAGCAGCAAGACTTTCGGTAAATATATAATGGTGGAATTGAGCGAGGATAATAAGCGCCAGTTCTTTATTCCTCGTGGCTTTGCCCATGGATTCCTTGTGCTCAGTGAGGAGGCTGTTTTTACTTATAAGGTTGATAACGTCTATGCACCGCAGCATGAGGCTAGTATCAGGTGGAATGATGAAACCGTAGGTATATCTTGGCCTATAGAGGGCGAAAACGTTGTACTCTCAGATAAAGACCTCAATAAGGCAAAGGCTTTTGAGGAGGCTGATTATTTTGAGTAATATTAAATTTAACATGAAACAAGCATTTAACATTTTGTTGTTGGTATGCTTCCTGATGGGGGTGGCTGCATGTGGACAGAAGTCTGAAAAAGAACAGCCTGAACAAAAGGAGGATACTACTGCCAAGAAGCTGTTGCAGGGTATTTGGCTTGATGGAGATGACGAGGATAATGTTGTCTTCCGGGTTAAAGGTGATACAATCTATTATCCTGATTCTACTAGCCAGCCTGTGTACTTTTACATTCTGGGTGATACGCTCGTGATGAAAGGAGCTAATCTGAGCAAGTATCCTATCATGAAGCAGGCTGCACATATTTTCCAGTTTAAGGTTCAGAATGGTGATATTGTCAAGCTTGTCAAGACTGATGATCTGTCTTATCTGCAGCAATTCTCTCATGAACAGCCTGTGACACTTAATCAGAACAAGCTTGTAAAGCGTGATACGGTTGTGAATGCTGGAGATGAGAAATTGCATCTGTATGTACAGGTGAATCCTACAACTTTCAAGGTCTATAAGAGCAACTACAACGATGATGGGGTAGAGGTTGATAATGTTTACCATGATAATATCGTAAATGTAAATATCTATCAAGGCTCCCGCAAGATTTTTGGTCGAGATTTCCGCAAGGAGGATTTCAAGGAGCAGGTTCCTCATGAGTTCTTGAAGCAATCGATATTGAGTGATATCGTGTTCAGAAAGGTTGATGCTGATGGCGTTCATTATAGAGTGGTGCTGGCGATGCCGGATAGCAGTATGAGTTATCAGGTGGAAATCATCATTTCGCGTGAAGGTAAAATGACAATCCGGAAAAGCTAAGCTGTTTTTCGGGAAAGATAGAAAGAAGTAATAAACCTATATATGATAAAAGGGAATTTGCAAATGAGCAAATTCCCTTTTATCGTTTAATTGAAGAAGCCAAGCAGGGCTCCTGCTGCTACGGCAGAACCGATAACTCCTGCAACATTAGGGCCCATGGCGTGCATGAGCAGGAAGTTGTGGCGGTCGTACTCCAAACCGAGGTTGTTACTGATGCGGGCGCTCATTGGCACGGCACTCACGCCGGCGTTTCCGATGAGCGGGTTCAGCTTCTTGCCCTTTGGCAGGAAGAGGTTCATCAGTTTCACGAAGAGGATACCGCTGGATGAAGCGATGATGAATGCCAGGGCACCGAGGGCGAAAATCTTGATGGTATTCAGTGTCAGGAACTCCGATGCCTGAGTGGAGCATCCCACGGTAAGTCCGAGCAGCATCACCACGATGTCATTCAGGCTGCTACCTGCCGTCTTGGCAAGTCGGGTAGTCTTTCCGCTTTCCTTCAGAAGATTTCCAAAGAAGAGCATGCCGAGCAATGGAAGTCCCGATGGTACGATGAAGGTTGTGAGCAGCAAACCTACGATTGGGAAGAGAATCTTCTCGGTCTGCGATACCTGGCGGGCTGGCTTCATCTTGATGATACGCTCTTCCTTGGTGGTGAGCAGACGCATCAATGGAGGCTGGATTACTGGCACCAATGCCATGTAGGAGTAGGCACAAACGGCGATGGCTCCCATCAGGTTAGGACTTAACTTACTGCTCAGGAAGATGGCGGTAGGTCCGTCAGCACCCCCTATGATGGCAATGCCGGCTGCCTGATTGGGTTCGAAACCTAGCGCTAAGGCTATCATGTAAGCACCGAAGATGCCAAATTGGGCGGCGGCTCCAATCAGAATCAGCTTCGGGTTGGATATCAATGCAGAGAAGTCTGTCATCGCTCCGATACCCAGGAAGACGAGTGGGGGATACCAACCCAGCTTTACTCCTTGGTAGAAAATGTTTAATACTGAGTTGTCTTCGTACAGGCCAATCTCTAGTCCGGCATCTGCACGGAAGGGGATGTTGCCAAGAATGATACCTAGTCCGATAGGAACCAGAAGAAGCGGTTCGAAATCCTTCTTAATGGCAAGCCAGATAAAGAGGGCTCCCACTACAATCATGGCGAGATTTCCTGCCGTGGCATTTGCAAAGCCAGTATAGGTCAGGAACTCATTGAAGTTTTGTATGATGAAATCCATAATTTACTTTGAACTTTGAAAGTTGAACTTTGAACTTTATGATTAGTTTTCTTGTTTGAAAGAGTAATCATAGTTGTTCCTGCTTTATCGCGTGTTAGGCGATAGTCACCAGTGTATCTCCTTCCATCACGGCATCGCCCTTGTTCACGTTGATGCTGGTGATGGTTCCGGAAGTCTCAGCCTCGATGTTGTTCTGCATCTTCATGGCTTCAAGGATCACGACGGTATCGCCAGTGTTAACCTTGTCGCCCACCTTCACCTTGATTTCATTGATGGTTCCTGGCAGAGGGGCTACTACTGGCTTGCCGGAGGCTGCAGCGGCAGGTTGGGTGGCAGCTGTTGTGGTTGCTGCCGGTGTGGCTGTTGCGGTCGATGTGGTAGTCGGTGCTGATTCCTTTTGTTCTCCACTCAACTTCACTTTCTGCTTGCCAGCCTTCACAGGCAGTTTCATTTCCACTTCGAATGGGATGCCATTTACGGTTACGTTGGCGATATTGCCTTCTATATCTTGGATTTCGACCTCATAGTCGATACCTTTCACTGTATATTGATACTTCATATCCTTTGAATTTTGAACATTGAACTTTGAACTCTATGAAGTGTAAAGCTGTAGAATAGGCTTACCCCTCGGTCGCCGAACGTTGTTTCTTCACTCTTCACTTTTCGTTCTTTACTTAATATTTTTAAATTTCGGAGCATTCCATCTTGTCTGTTTAGGTTTGATGGTAATGATGCCAGATTCCACATCATGTACATCCTCCAGATATTCCTTGAGGGCGAGTGAAATCACTGCCATATAAATTTCCTTATCGATTCCCTTGGTTTTCAGACCATCTTTCAGAATCACGTTGGTCTTATGACTCAGGTCTTGCGTTACCTCGATGGTCTTCTTACCCGTCTTATATAATAAGGTGGCATGCTTCTCTGTGGCGCGGGCAATGCGCTGTTTGTGTTTCATGTAGGCTCCGAATGCCCAGAATACGACGAAGAGCAGGGCGAGACAAGAGAATACAATTCCCATTGAAAGTACGGCTATGCCGATGCCGTAGGGGTCCTGCTTCTTTAGAAGCTGCGCCTTGCTCAAGCCTACGTGCTGTGGCAGATAGCCTGGAGTTATGGCACCTGCAATGGCTTTATCCCATGTCTTGAAATCCTGGCTCAACTTGTAGCTCTCGTCGGCTGCCAATATCGGCACACTTACGGAGTCTATCAGGTCGACGGCATTTCCATCATAAAGCGCTATCCAGTTGGTCTTCTTTTCCTGAAGAATAAGGTTGAGATGAAAAGGTCCCGTTTTGGCAGAATCCTTTGCCTTCCATTGATGCCCGTTACGGCCATCTTTGTACCAGGAACTGCTGTCAAAGATGATGATACTCTTCTTGCCCCCCAGTGTGGTTCGGGGTTCATTGTTCGGTAATGGACACATCAGTTGGCGGCGTAGTTCTGGCGACATTTTCTTGTCGAGAACCCTTCGGTCGGTGGTTAGGAACATACCACGCACATTATACGTGGTAAAGGAGGAATTGCTTAATTCCACCCATGATTTGTGCAGGCCGTACTCATCTACAAGATTTGTACGGTTGTTGGTCATCACCTCCGTAATACGGATGCTCTTGGCTCCTTGACTCCAAGTGGGCAAGGAAGTGAAGACTAGCATGGTTATCAAAAATCCCAATTTCTTCATACGCTTCTAACGTTTTATAGGGTTATTGTTTCTTGTTTCGAAATACTCTTTTATCATGTAGAAACTTCAGATGTTTCTATAGATTCATTAGGTTTATTTCTTGTGCTCAAAGGTACGAATAATTTCTGAAAAGGCAACAAAAAAAGGTGCACAAATTTTTATCTTTGTGCACCTCTTTTATAATTTATAACTATTACTAGTTGTTTTGTTAACTTTTGTAAGCCTTTATCCTCCGCAGAAGAACAGCACAACAATCTGAGCTGTAAAGATACGGAGGAACATACTCAATGGATATACAGTAGAGTAACCTACGGCTGGAGCCTCCTTAGAGCATGATGCGTTGGCATAAGCCAATGCTGGAGGGTCGGTATAAGTACCGGCAAGCATACCCATGATAGTAAAGTAATTAAACTTAAACTTCAATCGAGCGATAGTACCGATGATGAGGATAGGAATGATGGTGATGAGGAAACCGCATCCCACATATTTCAATCCGTCGCCCTGTACCACTGTATCCCAGAATCCGGCACCAGCCTTGATTCCCACACTTGCCAGGAAGAGTACCAAACCTATTTCTCGCAGCATCATATTAGCCGAAGTTGTGGTATAGGTTACCAGCTTCATGCGATAGCCGAAACGGCCGATGAGGATGGCGATAATCAGCGGACCACCTGCGATACCCAATTTCAGAGGTACAGGCATGCCTGGAATAGCAAATGGGAGAGAACCGAAGATGATACCGACCATGATACCGATAAAGATGGTAGCGATGTTTGGTGCATCAAGGCGCTTCACAGAGTTACCCATAATTTCTGCTACGCGGTTTACGTTCTCTTCTGGACCTACAACCAAGATTTTATCACCCACGTGGAAGTGGTGGTTTCTGCCAGCAAAGATGTCCATACCCTGGCGTGAGATACGGGTAACGTTTACACCGTATACACTGGAGAAGTGCATCTTACCGAGGGTCTTACCATTCATCTCTGGACGGGTAACGATGATACGGCGAGATACGAAATGTTGAACTTCATCCTTCTCGCGATCCCATTCTGCTTCTACTTCGGGACCGATGAAAGCCTTGATTGCTTCAGCATCTGCCTCTGCACAAACAACGAGCAACTCATCGCCAACCTCGAAATGTGTCTTGCTGTTAGGAATACTTACTACTCCGTCGTGGAGAATACGAGAGCAGACAATGTCTCGATTCAAGAACTCAGAAACCTCTCTCAAGGTTCTTCCAGTAATGTAAGCGTTCTCAACGCGCAAATGCATATTATGAGCCTTGGCATGAGGGTTAGCCGCGTCCTCATCGTTCAACTGCTGTTCCTCCTCATCTGTATCAATCTTACAGATGTACTTGATAAGGATGGTTGCACCGATGATACCAACTACACCGAGAGGGTAAGCGCAGGCATAACCGTTGGCGATACTAGGAGCGCCATTAGGGAAAACGCTGAGCAAAGCCTCGTTGGCGGCACCAAGACCAGGGGTGTTGGTAACGGCACCATAGAGCGTACCTACCATCATTGGCAGGTTGTTAGGATTGCTGGTGTCAAAAAAGAGGTAATAACATCCGAACATCACCAGGATGTTGAGCAAGATGGCAGAAGCCGACAACATATTGAGGGTTACACCACCTTTCTTAAAACTCTCGAAGAAACCTGGACCTACCTGCAAACCAATCATGAAGACGAAGAGAATCAATCCAAAGTCTTGTACGAAGGTGAGGATTTCTTTTGGGCCTGTAAAGCCTACATGTCCAGCCAAGATACCAGCAAAGAGCACGAAGGTTACACCCAACGAGATGCCGAAAATCTTGATCTTGCCTAGATAGACACCAATGGCAATCACTATTGCATAGAGTAGGGCGATGTGTGCCACTGACTCCGTATTGGTGAAAAGATTAATAATCCAATCCATGAATTTGATTTAAAATTTTAATTTTATAATGATTAAAGGGAATTTTGAAAGATCGATTGAGTCTGTTTGGTATCTTTTCTTATTAAGGTGTGTACCGGATATGGCTACCTTCGTTAGGATACCTATATCTGATAACTGAAAAATCGAGGACATCCGCAATGGGATGCCCCCGAACTATGTATATAGATACCTATTGATTACTTCTCAATAGCTGCTACACCTGGCAATACCTTACCCTCGATAGCCTCGAGGAGAGCACCACCACCTGTAGAGATATAAGATACCTGATCTGCCAAACCGAACTTGTTGATACAAGCTACAGAGTCGCCACCACCGATGAGTGAGAATGCACCTTCCTTAGTAGCCTCAGCGATTGCGTCAGCGATAGCCTTAGAACCACCAGCGAAGTTGTCGAACTCGAATACACCTGCAGGACCATTCCAGAGGATTGTCTTAGCGCCCTTGATAGCTGCAGCGAATGCCTTGCGAGTCTCAGGACCTGCGTCCATACCCTCCCAACCGTCAGGGATGTTGTTAGATGGGCAAACCTGTGTATTGCAGTCGTTCTTGAAGTCGTCACCGCAGATAGAGTCTGTACCGAGTACGAGGTTTACGCCGTTCTCCTTAGCCTTCTTGATTACGTCAAGAGCAACGTCGAGCTTGTCATCCTCGCAGATAGACATACCGATCTTGCCACCGAGAGCCTTAGAGAATGTGTAAGTCATACCACCGCAGAGAATCAGGTTGTCAACCTTAGTCAACAGGTTCTCGATGATACCAATCTTGGTAGAAACTTTAGAACCACCCATGATAGCTGTGAATGGGCGCTTGATGTTGCCGAGAACTGCGTCAACAGCCTTTACCTCTTTCTCCATCAAGAAACCGAGCATCTTGTGATCCTTGTCGAATGAATCTGCGATAACAGCTGTAGAAGCGTGTTTGCGGTGAGCTGTACCGAATGCATCCATTACATATACATCAGCGTAAGAAGCCAACTTAGCAGCGAACTTCTTCTGGCGCTCCTTCATCTCAGCCTTAGCAGCGTCGAACTCAGGTGTACCCTTCTCTACGCCAACTGGCTTGCCTTCCTCTTCTGGATAGAAACGAAGGTTCTCGAGCAAGAGAGCCTCACCTGGCTTCAAGGCAGCAGCCTCAGCATCAGCGTTACCGCAGTCCTTAGCGAACTTAACCTCTACACCGAGAGCGTCAGAAACGTTCTTTACAATCTGAGAGAGAGAAAGCTCTGGCTTAACCTTGCCCTTTGGCTTGCCCATGTGGCTCATCATGATGAGCGCACCGCCGTCAGCGAGAACCTTCTTCAAAGTAGGGAGGGCACCACGGATACGAGTGTCGTCTGTTACATTACCATTTTCATCCAATGGCACGTTGAAATCAACGCGTACGATTGCCTTGTGACCGGCAAAGTTAAAATTTTCAATCTTCATTTTTCCTAAATTTTATATTAGTTATTACTTAATTGTTTATTTCTCTTTTCTGAATTCCCGAGTAGGTAGCTGCTTTTATTTGGAAACTTATCTGTATACAGACTGGTCCTTTCAGCACTGTTAATCTCGAGTCTTCCTTGAATTAAATATTTTTCAACTCAATGCGTAGGCAAAAGTAAGAAAAATAATTGGTATAGCCAAATGTTTGCCGACGTTTTAATCATTTTTTGTTCTAGATGGCAATGAATTGCAATATCTAGGTAGCAAAAAGCGTAACTGTGACGGTGCCAGTTACGCTTTTTGCCTTTTTTCTTTTTGTATCGTTACTTCTTTTCGCTTTTCTTTTTCTTCTTCTTCAATCTGTTGATTCCAAAGAAGTCACGCCAACCGTTGAAGTCTTTCTTCATGATGAGACCGAGGCCTTGTGTGTTAAGACTGTTACGGGTAAAGTAACGGTCGTTTGTCTGGTTATACATTCGGATAGCCAAATTACCATTCGGGAAAATGAGGTATCTCATGTCAAAATCACCGATGAAACTCTGTGTGGCATTCGCATTGTCGCGATAGCCAAACTGACCATTGAACAACAGGCGGTTATTGAGTAGCTTGCCACTCAGGATGCCCTCATACTCGGCATTATTGAAGCCTTCGTCACCCGTAGAAATATTTGCACCGAAATTCCAGTTGTTACTCTTTACGACATTGGAAAGTACAGTGTTTATCTGTTGTGAGATGGTGCCGCTCAGAAGACTCTGCATGGCTAATGATGTCTGACTCTGTTGGGCAGCATCTTCGCTTGCCTGATTGTTGTTTGTCTGTGAATAGAAGCGGCCGATTCCTAAGAGGTAGAGTACCTGCTGGTTCATCTCTTCCTGTGAATTGATGATAGAGTAAATCATCTGTTTAGCATCGCTGTTTACTGTTGGCAAATCCATGGAGAAGTCTACTTTCGGAGATTCCGGTGTGCCTGTGATATTCATCAGGCAGTCTACACGGATGTTGTTGCTGCTGAAAGATTTTCCTATGCTGAGGTCGCTCAGTGGTACACCGTTTACCGTGTATTTTGCCTGCAGATTGAGAGGCGCATTGTATGGATTTCCACCGAAGGCAATGGTTCCGCCATGCATGAATTCAAACTCCTTCTTGATAAGATTCTGGATTGTGAGTTTATACATGCCATGATCTACCACATAGTTGCCAAACATGTCGAATGCTCCTTTGTTATAGTAATTGGCTCTAATCACACCGTTTCCGTTCAGAGAGATATAGTCACCTGACTGCTCGTCCATAATGAGCTTCAGGGTGAGGTTCTGGTTGGTATTGACGAGGAAGTTGATGCGCATATCCGATGAGAAGTCGATGTCGTCATTATCTTCTTGATCCTTGAGTGTCATCTGCCTGTTGATACTGTCGGCAAGTTCCGGTATAATCTCATGCCAGTGTATAAAGCTCTTATCGCTGATGGCGTCAGGGCTGGCTACATTGTATACGAAGATACTTCCTTTTTCTGGTTCTGCATTGATGTCTATAATGGTTTCTCCGCTCTTGCCGTGAATGCCTACATCGCCTGTTGCATAAACCGTGCCATAGAAGGTGTTGTCTCCAAACTCATGGGTGTCATATCCCAGAAAATTACGAGCCTTCAGGTCAAGGTCGTAACTCAATTTGGTGAGGTGTTTATGGTGGATGCCGCCATTGACGATGGCAAAGTTGTTGTTGCGGTCGTAGATGGTATCTCCTTCTAACTGGATATCATCAGGAATGGCATGGGCACGCAGTCTGTTGAAAGTGTAGTCGGTATTCAGCTGCTTCATGTGCATCTTGCCATGTGCCACGATGTCGCCAACGAGGTTGATGTTGCTCAGATTGCCTACGACATTCAACTTTCCGTTGCCCCAAGCTTCTACGTTGTCCATAAAGCTGCCGCAGAAGTTCTCTATAAACTTCATGCTGGTTCCTCTTGCATCAATACCAAGATCTATATAATTGCGCTTAGGAGATACATAGCCGGCAATGAGGGTTTGGTGTTCTGGACCGTCATCTGCCACAGCGTTGATGTCAATCTGCTCCTGCTCCTTATTGTAGCATACATTGGCGTGCAATATACCCAACGGTCCATTCTCAAAGGTGAACTCCTTGACGTCCAGGTGAGCTTGTGCGTCAGGATCGTTGAAAATGCTTTTTACGATAGCCTTGCCCGAAGCTCTTCCGGTGAAGTCTACCGAATGGAAGTTGACCAGGTTCAGAATATACGCTACGTCTACATCCTTCAGGTCTGCCACAATAGAGTCTTTCTTGTTTGGAGTGGCGAGGCCGTCGATGATGATGTGCTGCTGGTTGTGACTTACGGCAAAGTGATCTATCTCTAGATGATTCTTGCTGTATGTTATTTCTGAAGGATGTACTTCCCAAGGTTTGTCGCCAAGTTTAAACTGTGATGGCAATACGCTGATATGGGCTGTTGATACATCATTCTGATTCTTATAGAACTGAGCCAGCGATTGGAGAGTAGCATCTACTGGCAGTTTCTTGGAACGGTTGTCGTAATGCAACTGAGTGGCGAGGGTGTTGTTGGCTGCTGCCGCCTTGATGTTGACGATAGGACCAACTGTGCCCTGTGCTCCTTGCTGGATACTAGCCTTCAGTTTCAGCGTGTCGCCCTGAGTGTGAACATTAACCAAGCCGTTGCTGAATGCCTTTCCGTTATATACAAATCCTGGGATATTTGCATAGAGGTTGGCTGCTTTTTCCTTATCGGAAATCATGCCATCAGCATAGATTGGACTGTTGATGTCGAGAGGAATGCCGAGCATTCTTCTGAGAATCTCGGTAGAGCGAACCTCCAGGTTGATGGCAAAGTTGTTTCTGGCTTGATTCGAAATCTTGCCGATTCCTGGTAGGGTAGGCAGTTTGCTGGCCACTAAGTTCTTGCAGCTCTGATAGAGAGTTGCATAGTCGTACTGTCCCTTTACGTGGATATCTGCAAATGGAGCTTCCAGGTCGAAGTAGCTGTCTCTGCCTTCGTTCTTGGCACTCACACTGATATTGTCGAGTGTGTAGCTAGGGTCAGCCATCTTTATGCCTAAGATGCTAGGCAGAAGGTGGTTGATGTTGGCTGTAGCTGCATATTGCTTTTTCTTGATATGGTATTGTCCGCTTACCTGCAGGTCGATATTAGGGTCGGCAATGGCTGCCAATCCTTCCAGGAGTCCCTGGTTGTAGCTTCCGTCAATTTTGATGTTGCGATAGTTGTACTTGTTGAAGTTCAGTCTAGGAATGCTTCCTTTTGCAAAGAGGTGCTTCTTGGTGCCATGTATGTCGAGAGTGGCAGCCAGGGTACCTAGCTGCTTGCTGTTGATTATTTTCCCAAGTAGAATACCCTTGGTGTCTATGCGAGCCAAGAGATTTTCACCTTTCTTTTCGGCTTTTAGACTGGCATTGCCCACATCGGTTCGCAGGTTGCCTTGTGTACCGATACTTGGTCCTTTACCATAAACGATACCTTTAAAATATATATCACCAAGGCGCAATACTTCTTGTGGAATGTTGATTTTCTTGCCGAAGTTCTTGGCTATTTGTCTGATACCATCGCCCGATAGCTTAAGTGTGTTGATGTTTACATTCCAGTGGAGGTCGTTCCTGCTTCTTGCGCTTGAGCCATTCGTTGTCGTCTTGTCCTTTTCTTTCTTTGAGGCAAAGTCGAAGTTGGCTACTTTTCCGTTTGCGTTGAAAAAGATGCTTCCACTACGTGTTTTGAAGTTGAGGTTCGGACATCTGAGCGATGTGCTGGAGCCAGAAAAATTGCACTCAAGTGTTAACTCATCATCGAAGTTCCTAAGTGCTGGAACAAGGCAGGCAATGTCGGAAAGGGTTACCTGAGATGGTTTGATGCCTCCTTTGAATTGTAGGCTTGGCATCACAATCTTGCCTTCCTGCATGCGATAGGTGGCATGCAGATCCATCAACTCTACCTGTGAGTGGGGCAGTGCCAGATGGAAGTTTCTGAGGATGGCTTCCTGCTGGTTAATATCTACTTTGAAACGTAAATTCTTTAGTTGAAGTCCTGATTTATCCGAAAAAGATAATTTTTTGATAACCAGGTGTATATCTGTATCGGTAATATGGTCGATAATGACGTGTGTTGACAATTCCCGGATGCCGATGTGCTTAGGCGAAAAAATACCATTTATGGCTGCTACATCTCGCTGGTTATAGGCAATTGCGCCATGACGGATGATAATGCTTCCGATGTGTAAATCGAGAGGAGTATGCTTGGTAGTATCTTTAGATGCCAGTGAATCGAGTAGGAACTGGAAGTTGGTCTTGCTTCTTGCATTCTGCTTGTAGAGGTTGGCATTCAATCCAAACAGTTGTGCTGAAGAAATGGAAATCTTTCCTTCCTTCAGCGGCAGAAGATCTATTTTTGCAGAAATGCGCGAAGCGTAGATCATGCTGTCTCCCTGTTGATCTTTCATCATCACGTCATCGATGATAATGCGGTTCAGAAAACCCAGATTTACCTTCCCTATATTTACTTCTGTTCCAAACTTGTCCTTTAAAGCACTGGCTGCTTGAGAGCCAATGAAGGCTTGTACTGGTGGCAACTGCACCAGTACGATGAGCATGAAATAGATCGCAGCAAGCGTCCAGACAATGCCTATGATAATATGTTTAATGCGTTTCAGAGCTGATAAATTTTCTAGTTTATAAATCTTAATTAATGTTGAGCTACTGACTCATTTTTGTAAACTGCAAGTGTCAATTTCTCTTTTGCTTATTGCATAATCATTAAATTTTAGTGCAAAAGTACTCTATTTTTAGCGAATATTCGAATAATTCGCAGATTTTTCTTCCATATCTCACAAATTTTCACTATTTTTGCACCAATATTTGAATGTTTTGACTAATTTATAGAAGAAAAATAACGGCAACTTTAGAATGAAGTTTCTGAAATAATATGTAGAAAACGGTTTAGAATTAGAATATAAAGTATTTTTATAAATTTAAATGTAGTTATGGCAAATGTAATTAAGTTACGTAAAGGCTTGGACATAAACCTTACGGGTAAGGCTTCCAAGGATGTAACTGTTCCTGTGGCTCAGGCTAGCGAATATGCGCTGGTACCTGCTGCTTTCGAGGGCGTTACTCCTAAGGTTGTCGTACGCGAAGGTGACCATGTCAACGCCGGAGACGCCTTGTTTGTGAACAAGGCTTGCCCAGAGGTGAAGTTTGCCTCACCAGTGAGCGGTGAAGTCACTGCCATTGAGCGAGGTGAGCGCCGCAAGGTGCTATGCGTAAAGGTGAAAGCCGACGCTGTGCAGACCTCTACGGATTTTGGTGCTAAGAATGTGGATGCATTGGATGGCGAAGCTGTTAAGCAGGCATTGCTTGAGGCTGGTCTGTTCGGTTACATCAACCAGTTGCCTTATGCTGTGTCAACCACACCTGGTACAGAGCCTAAGGCGATTTTCGTGTCTGCACTTCGAGACATGCCTTTGGCTTCCGACTTTGAGGTGGAACTCGCTGGCAACGAGGATGCTTTCCAGGCAGGTTTGACAGCCTTGAGCAAGATTGCGAAAACTTATCTCGGTATTGGTGCTCAGCAGCAGAGTGCTGCTTTGACTGGCGCCAAGAATGTAGAGGTGAATGTGTTTGATGGTCCTTGTCCTGCAGGTAATGTGGGTGTTCAGGTGAACAACATCGATCCTGTTAATAAGGGTGAGGTGGTTTGGACCGTTGATCCTGCATCAGTTATTTTCTTTGGTCGTTTGTTCCTTACTGGCAAGGTTAACCTTCACAAGGTGGTTGCTGTTGCTGGTAGCGAAATGAAGAAACCGGGTTATGCTGATGTTTTGGTTGGTACACCGCTGAGTACTTTTGTTGGTAATCAGTTGAAGGCTACAGAACATGTACGTCTTATCAATGGTAATCCATTGACCGGTACCAAGACTACCGTGGCAGATTTTGTAGGCGGACACACATCAGAGATCACAGCCATCCCAGAGGGTGACGACTGCGACGAGATGTTGGGCTGGATTCTTCCACGCACCAACCAGTTCTCTACATCGCGTTCTTATCTCTCCTGGCTCTTCGGCAAGAAGAAGGAGTACAATCTCGATGCCCGCATCAAGGGTGGCGAGCGCCATATGATTATGAGCGGCGAGTACGACCAGGTTCTCCCTATGGACATCTTCGGTGAGTATCTCATCAAGGCAATCATCGCAGGCGATATCGACAAGCAGGAGCAGCTCGGTATCTACGAGATTAGTCCTGAGGACTTTGCGGTAGCTGAGTTCGTGGATAGCTCTAAGCTCGAATTGCAGAAGATAGTACGTGAGGGCTTGAACACCCTGCGCAAGGAGAATGCTTAGTTTTTAGTACTGTTAATTATTAAAATAATGAGTGCATTAAGAAATTATCTCAATAAGATAAAGCCTAACTTCCAAGAGGGAGGTAAGCTGCATGCCTTCGAGAGCGTGTTTGACGGTTTTGAGAGCTTCCTGTACGTGCCAAATACGACAGCGAAGAGCGGAGCCAGCATCCACGATTCAATCGACTCGAAGCGCATCATGAGCTTTGTGGTAATCGCCCTGATTCCTGCTTTGCTCTTCGGTATGTATAATGTGGGATACCAGAATTTCAAGGCTGCAGGTACACTGGATGCTACCAGCTTCATCGAGGTCTTCGGCTTCGGATTCCTGGCTGTCCTTCCTAAGTTGCTGGTTAGCTACATCGTGGGTCTCGGCATCGAGTTTGCCTGGGCTCAGTGGAAGCATGAGGAAATCCAGGAGGGTTACCTCGTCAGCGGTATCATCATCCCATTGATCATTCCTATCTCTACACCGCTGTGGATGCTCGCTCTGGCGTGCGCCTTCGCAGTCATCTTCTGCAAGGAAATCTTCGGTGGTACAGGTATGAACATCTTCAATGTGGCTGTGGGTGCCCGTATGTTCCTCTTCTTCTCATATCCATTGGCTATGAGTGGTGATAAGGTCTGGGTGGCTAAGGATGCTATCTTCGGTTTGGGTAATACCCTGCCTGATGGCTTTACTGCTGCTACTCCTCTCGGTCAGCTGGCTCAGGGCAGCATGCCTTCAGCTAGTCTCTGCGATTCTATCATCGGTTTCATTCCTGGCTGTATCGGTGAGACTTCAGTCATCGCCATCGCCATCGGTGCCATCATCCTTCTCTGGACAGGCATCGCATCATGGAAGACCATGGGCAGCGTATTCGCAGGCGGCATCGTGATGGCGCTTATCTTCCAGGCTCTCGGTATGACACCTATCGCTTGGTATGAGCACATCGTGCTGGGTGGTTTCTGCTTCGGTGCCGTGTTCATGGCTACCGACCCTGTAACCTCTGCCCGTACAGAGAAAGGTAAGTACTTCTACGGATTCTTCATCGGTGCCATCGCCGTTATCGTACGTGTGATGAACCCAGGTTATCCAGAGGGTATGATGCTCGCTATCTTCTTCGGCAACATGTTTGCTCCACTCATCGACTACTGTGTAGTTCAGAGCAACATCTCTCGCCGTGCTAAACGTGCTATTAAATAATGTAGGAGGAATGTAGATATGAAGACAAATTCAAATAGCTATACTATTATCTATTCGGTTATCATCGTGGTAATCGTGGCATTCCTGCTCGCGTTCGTGTCTTCTTCGCTGAAGGCAACACAGGATGCCAACGTGGCTCTTGATACTCAGAAGCAGATTCTGAACTCCCTCAACCTGCGCGACCTTGACAACGCTACTGCGGCTGCCAAATATAAAGAGGTGGTGAAGGACGAGAAGGAGAAGGACGGCATGAAGTATTACGAGTGCGAGATTGATGGTCAGAAGAAGACCGTATATTCCGTGAAGGGTATGGGGCTTTGGGGTGGCATTTCAGGCTTCATCGCCGTTGATGCCGACAACAACACCATCTATGGCGTATATTTCAACCACGAAGGCGAGACAGCCGGACTGGGTGCTGAAATCAAGGACAACCTGAAGTGGCAGCAGAAGTTCCAGGGCAAGAAGATTCACAAGGATGGAGTAGAGGGCATCGCTCTGGGCGTTGAGAAAGACGCTCCTGCCGGCGACCCAAACAATGTGGATGCCGTTACCGGTGCTACATTGACATCCGACGGTGTGGATGCCATGCTCAAGGAAGGTCTTGCTAAATTCATTAAATAACATTGAACGTTGAACATTGAAATTTGAACTTTATGATTAGCTTTCGAGCTTAGATGAAGTTTAGAGAAATATATACATATCATAAAGTTCAATGTTCAAAATTCAAAATTCAAAGTAAATAATATGGCATTATTTAGTAAACAAAATAAGGAGGCATTCATCAAGCCACTGAACGGCGACAACCCTGTCCTCGTCCAGGTGCTTGGTATCTGTAGTGCCCTGGCTGTTACTTCCCAGCTGAAGCCAGCCATTGTGATGGGACTTGCCGTTACTATCATCACGGCATTCTCTAACGTGATTATTTCCATCATCCGCAACACCATCCCTCAGCGCATCCGTATCATCGTCCAGCTGGTGGTAGTTGCTGCCCTGGTTACCATCGTGAGCCAGGTGTTGAAGGCTTTTGCCTACGACGTGAGCGTGCAGCTCTCAGTGTATGTGGGTCTGATCATCACCAACTGTATCCTGATGGGTCGTTTGGAGGCATTCGCCATGATGAACAAGCCTTGGCCTTCATTCCTCGATGGTGTAGGTAATGGTTTGGGTTACGCCCTCATCCTCGTGATTGTGGGTGCAGTGCGTGAGTTTTTGGGCCGTGGTTCTCTGCTCGGTTTCCAGCTGATTCCAGAGGGAGCTTACAGCTTTGGATATGTTAACAACGGTATGATGACCATGCCAGCCATGGCATTGATCCTCGTTGGATGTGTAATCTGGGTACATCGTGCCTATATTTATAAGGAGGAGAAGTAAGATGGAGCACGCAATAAGTTTGTTTTTCCGTTCGATTTTCGTCGATAACATGATCTTCGCCTACTTCCTGGGTATGTGTTCATACTTGGCAGTATCCAAGAACGTGAAGACCTCTTTGGGCTTGGGCTTGGCAGTAACCTTCGTGTTGCTCATCACCGTGCCTGTAGATTACCTGTTGCAGACCAAGGTGCTCAGCGCCGATGGCATTCTGGGTGTTGACCTCACTTACCTGAGCTTCATCCTCTTCATCGCCGTCATCGCCGGCATCGTGCAGCTGGTAGAGATGATTGTAGAGAAGTTCTCACCATCGCTCTATGCAGCGCTGGGTATCTTCCTGCCATTGATTGCCGTAAACTGTGCCATCATGGGTGCATCGCTCTTCATGCAGCAGCGCATCCTGATGGAGCCTACCAATACTCAGGCTATCACCTCTGTATGGGATAGCATCGTTTATGCCGTAGGTTCCGGTTTGGGTTGGACTCTCGCCATCGTTCTGATGGGAGCCATCCGCGAGAAGATGCAGTATTGCGACGTGCCAAAGCCACTGCAGGGACTCGGCATCACATTTATCACAGTAGGCCTCATGGCAATGGCTATGCTTTGCTTCTCAGGCTTGAAAATTTAATAACATTGAACATTGAACTTTGAAATTTGAACTTTATGATTACCTTTTCTTATCTCTCATATACGAGCTGAGATGGGTATAGGTTCAATACAAAGCATATCATAAAGTTCAATGTTCAAAGTTCAAATTTCAAAGTATAAAAATATGGGTAATACATCATTTATATTGGCTAGTATCGGAGTTTTCCTCGTGGTGATTCTCCTGCTGGTTATCATCCTGCTCGTGGCTAAGAAGTATCTGAGCCCTAGCGGAAATGTAAATATCGAAATCAATGGCGACAAGACCATCAACGTGCCTCAGGGCAGCAGTTTGATGACTACGCTGAATGAGAACGGCATCTTCCTGCCTTCTGCCTGCGGCGGTAAGGCAAGCTGTGGCCAGTGTAAGGTTCAGGTGCTCGAGGGCGGCGGCGAGATTCTCGATTCCGAGAAGCCTCACTTCACCCGCAAGCAGATTAAGGACCACTGGCGTCTGGGATGCCAGTGCAAGGTGAAGGGCGACCTGAAGATCAAGGTGCCTGAGAGCGTGATGGGCGTGAAAGAGTGGGAGTGCGAGGTTATCTCCAACAAGAACGTTTCATCATTTATCAAGGAGTTCAAGGTGGCTCTGCCTCCAGGCGAGCACATGGACTTCGTTCCGGGTTCTTACGCTCAGATCAAGATTCCTGCATACGACTGCATCGATTACGACAAGGACTTCGACAAGGATCTCATTGGCGAGGAGTACATCGGAGCATGGAAGAAGTTCAATATCTTCTCTCTCAAGGCTCACAATCCAGAGCCTACCGTTCGTGCTTACTCTATGGCGAACTATCCAGACGAGGGTGATATCATCACTCTTACTGTCCGTATCGCCACAACTCCATTCTTGCCACGTCCACAGGTAGGATTCCAGAACGTACCTACAGGTATCGCTTCTTCTTACATCTTCTCTCTGAAACCAGGCGACAAGGTAATGATGAGTGGTCCTTACGGCGACTTCCATCCTAATTTCACATCAGGCAAGGAGATGATCTGGATTGGTGGTGGTGCCGGTATGGCTCCATTGCGTGCTCAGATCATGCACATGACCAAGACCCTGCACACCACAGATCGTGAGCTTCACTTCTTCTACGGAGCGCGTGCATTGGGTGAGGCATTCTTCCTTGAGGACTTCTGGGAGCTTGAGAAGGAATTCCCTAACTTCCACTTCCATCTTTCATTGGACCGCAAGGACCCAGTGGCAGATGCTCAGGGCGTGAAGTACTACGAGGGCTTTGCTGTTAACTGCATCCGTGATACCTACTTGAAGGATCACGAGGCACCAGAGGATTGCGAGTACTATCTCTGCGGACCTCCAATGCTGATCAAGACCGTTACAGATTATCTGGATTCTCTGGGAGTTGATCCTGAGAGCATCATGTATGATAACTTCGGATAATCTGAAAGGTTCAGATATAAAATATAAGGCTGCAATGTGATGAACATTGCAGCCTTTATTTGTTTATGTCATATTGCGATCGTCTTCATTTTTGGGCATAAAAAAAGCGATGACCTTCACAGGCTACCGCTCCAAATCTTCAATAGGTATTAGTTTTCCTTAAGGTAAAAAGATTGTTTTCAGGATAACTGCTGCAAAGGTATACATTTTTTTTAATATTACCAAATTATTTGAGCAGTATTTTATAAAGGAATGTGGTGTGTGGGGACACAATAATGTTTATTAAAATTCTTTAACTAAAAACTGATAAAAGATAATAAAAAAAAGGCCGAAACATCACGTCCCAGCCCAGTTGTTGTACTCTCTAAAAATCATTTCGCTAGATGTAAAGAGAATACGGAAAAAATCCTTTTATTTCTGTTTCTTAATCTTTTCTACGTAAGCATCGATCACTGCTACTGCAGTAATGTTAACGATGTCCTGAACGCTGCTCTCAGAATCGGTGAAGTGGATAGGCTTGTTAAGACCCATCTGGATAGGACCGATGATTTCAGCCTCAGGATTCAATGCCTGGAGGAGCTTGTAAGCACCGTTGGCACTGCTCAGGTTAGGGAATACCAATGTGTTGACATCCTTGCCCTTGAGACGAGAGAATGGATACTTCTCATCGCGGAGATCCTTGTTGAGAGCGTAGTTCACCTGCATCTCACCGTCAATGGCAAGTTCAGGGAATTCCTTCTGCATTTCAGCAACAGCCTTCTTTACCTTGACAGGAGAACCTACGTTGTCGGTACCGAAGTTAGAGTAGCTCAACATGGCCATGATAGGCTCCTCGTTGAAGAACTTCACTGTTCCGGCAGACAACTTGGCGATGTCGGTCAGGACATCCTCGTCAGGGTGACGGTTAATCAATGTATCTGCAATGTAGTATACGCCCTTCTGGGTGTTGAGGATGTGCATGGTACCGAATGTCTTGTATTCGTCACGGATACCGATAACGTCCTTAGCCACCTTGATGGTATTACTGTATTTAGTATAGAGACCAGTGATGAAAGCATCAGCATCACCCTGCTCAACCATAGACATTCCGAAGTAGTTGCGCTCATACATCTTGTCGTAAGCCTCTTCGAAGCTGTAGCCCTCACGAGCACGCTTCTCAGCCAGGTGCTTGGCGAACTTGGCACGGCGACCCTGCTCTTTGTCTGCACGCATATCTACGATTTCGATGTCAGAGAGGTCGAGCTTCAGGCGGTTAGCCACACGGTTCAGACGATCTGGGTTACCCAACAGGATAGGCTGGCAGATACCCTCGCTCTTAGCCTGCACGGCAGCCTTCAGCATGGTAGGGTTACCGCCCTCTGCGAATACTACGCGCTGTGGGTGAAGGCGAGCTGTGTCGTGGAGCTTGCGGGTAAGCTTGGTCTCCTGACCGAGCAACTGGCGCAACTGCTGCTTGTACTGCTCCCAGTCTGTGATAGGAGTACGTGCAACGCCACTGTCCATAGCAGCCTTGGCTACTGCTGCAGAAACCTCAGTAATCAAACGTGGGTCAACTGGCTTTGGAATGAAGTACTTAGGACCGAATGAAAGGTCGTTTACGTGGTAAACATCATTCACTACATCAGGTACAGGCTGCTTTGCCAAATCAGCGATAGCATGAACGGCAGCCATCTTCATCTCTTCGTTGATGGCGCGTGCGTGAACGTCGAGCGCACCACGGAAGATGTATGGGAAACCAATTACATTATTAATCTGGTTAGGATAGTCTGAACGGCCGGTAGACATCAGTACGTCTGGGCGGCTAGCCATGGCATCCTCGTAGCTGATTTCAGGAACAGGGTTAGCCAAGGCGAATACTACAGGACTGTCAGCCATAGAGCGAACCATATCCTGAGTCAGTACATTGCCCTTGCTCAATCCAACGAATACGTCAGCACCCTTTACAGCCTCTTCCAGGGTATGGATGTCGCGGCGGTCGGTAGCAAACATCTTCTTCTGCTCGGTCAGGTTCTCACGGTCGCTTGTGATAACGCCCTTAGAGTCGAGCATCACGATGTTCTTGATCTGTGCACCGAGAGCAACATAGAGTTTTGTACAGCTGATAGCAGCAGCACCTGCACCGTTTACGACGATCTTTACGTTCTTGATGTCCTTGCCGGCCACTTCGAGAGCGTTCTTCAAACCGGCAGCAGAGATGATTGCTGTACCGTGCTGGTCATCGTGCATGACAGGGATGTCAAGGTTCTTCTTCAGGCGCTCCTCGATATAGAAACACTGAGGTGCCTTGATGTCCTCCAGGTTGATACCACCAAATGTAGGAGCAATACGTTCTACGGTTTCGCAGAATTTCTCAGGGTCTTTTTCAGCCACTTCGATATCGAAAACGTCGATGCCGCCATAAATCTTGAAAAGCAATCCCTTGCCTTCCATAACTGGCTTTCCGCTCATGGCGCCAATGTCGCCAAGACCGAGCACGGCAGTTCCGTTACTAATTACTGCTACCAAGTTACCCTTGTCAGTATACTTGAATGCGTCATCTGGGTTTTGCTGAATCTCGAGGCAAGGGAATGCTACGCCTGGAGAGTAAGCAAGGCTCAGGTCTGTCTGTGTGTGGTAAGGTTTTGTTGGCTTTACCTCAATCTTACCAGGACGGCCATTCTCATGATACAGAAGAGCCGCCTCTTTTGTGATTTTTACCATAATAATATATTGGTTTGAAGTTTTATTTTCTTACAGATTCGTGCTTTTAAGCAGCGATTTCTAAAAGTTTGTGCAAAGGTAATAAAAAACTTAGTAAAAACGAATGGTTTTTTATTTTTTTTTGTATCTTTGCACAAAAATAAGTCCACAAAGCATATAAATTGACATATAGATATGGCAGAAATTAATCAATACAGACAAGAGCTGAGAAATAAAATCATAGACTATGCCATGGCTGAGTTTTACAAACGAGGCGTAAAAGCGGTTAAGATGGATGAAATCTCTCGCGGACTTCATGTATCTAAGCGCACTGTTTATGAAATATTCGGTGACAAGGAGGAGCTTCTTCTTGCCGGCATGAAGATGCAGCAGGCGAAAGAACTGCAGTCGCTGGAAGAGTTTGCCAATACGCAAGCCCGCAATGTGATTGATATCATCAGTTATGTGTATAAGCTGCAGATGCGTCGCAATGAGCAGGTGGGAGTGGTTTTCTATGAGGAGATCCATAAGATTCCCCGTGTTGTGGAATTCATGCGCGAGTATCATTCTAAGGAGTGTGAGGAGAGAAGCAAGTTTTTTGCTGCAGGTGTGAAGGAGGGATTGTTCCGCCCTAATCTCAATTATGAGGTGTTGTCTGAAGTGGGGCATGTTACCATGGAAGAAATCATGCACCGTCAGCTTTATCGCACTTATTCAATGCAGGAACTTTTTGATAATTATGTGCTTACGGTTATCAGGGGCTTCTGTACCGAGCGTGGACTCATGGCGCTGGATAGGGCTTTGGCTGGTCTGTAAAGCTGCAGCCCCTCTAGGGGCTTCCTCTAACTTCCCTTAACTTCCCCCTATGCGAAAGCCCAGTCTATTACTGTTTGTAAATCCAATATAAAATTTTGTTGATGATTCGGGTATAGAATCTGAACCATCTGTAGCTTGTTACGGGTTTGCCACCGAAGTTGAGGAGGAATTCCCTGTATAGATTCTGCTTCCAGGGTAAACCCGCATCCATGAAGCGGAAATGGGCGTAGCCGTGCTCATGGGCATACTTCAGGGCATACCAGATGGTCATGGCTTCTGGATGCAGATGGAGGCGGCTCTTGCGCTTGCCCACTGCATAAAGAAGGTAGGCATTGCCCTGGAAGAAGACGCAGGCACAGCCTCCTATCACTTTCCCCTTGTATGTGGTAACGAAGATTCTGCTCTCGGGGTTTCCTGCAAAGTGCATGAAAAACTCCTTAGCTGGGACGAATCTTCTCAGCTTTAACCGATAGAAATTCTTGAGCATCCGGTAGAAGAGGGCGATGTCCTGAGCCGATGTGGCTTCGTGGTTTTCCACTCCCTTTGCCGTCATGCGCTCTACTATGTTTGCCATCTTGGCAGAGAGTCTGCTTTCCGGTGCCTTGCTGTGGAGCGAATGGTGTATTTCCTGCCAGGCGATAGGGAAGTAGCCCAGTCTGCGGAAGAAGCGATAGCCGAACATTTTCTTCTTCATGTCCGAAAATTCGATGTAGAAGCAGAGGCGGTGGCGAAGCTTCAGGGTGATGGCCTTCAGCAGCAGTGGAAAGAGGGTTTCTGTCTCTGTCTCGTCCGCATAGCATCCTTCCCCATGCGCATGTGCGTGCGTATATAAATAAGGTGGAAAGAGCGAACCTCGTCTGCGTACGATGACGAGCAGCTGTCCTCTTACTTCGCCGTCTCTGGTTGCTACGGCCATGTAAGGGGTGTCTTTGGGTGTCTGTTCCTCTATCAGGAACAGTGTTTTGCTGTGAAAGAAGTTGCCTTCCAGGAGTTCGGGCAACTCATTGCTTTCTGTATATATCCTGATGCTGAAATCATTCATATCTTTCTCTTTCTGCTGTTTTATGCAAAAATAATAAATTAATCATAAAAATGCAAGTCTTTTATCAAAAGTATGACTTATTTTTAGTATTTTTGCACATTATGAAGATAATTATGATAGGTGCTGGCAATTTAGCCACCAGTTTGGCTGTGGCTTTAACCGATGCCGGTCACGATATTTTACAGGTTTATAGTAGGACGATGCAATCGGCGCAGACTTTGGCAACGATTGCAGGCGGGGCTGCTATCACCGATATTTCCCAGGTGAGAGCCGATGCTGATGTCTATATACTTTCCGTGAAGGACGATGCGCTTCCAGTGCTTATTCCTCAGCTTTGCAGGGGCAGGGAAGACAAGCTGTTCCTTCATACCGCAGGTTCTGTTTCCATAGATGTTTTCCAGGGTATGGCCCGCCATTACGGTGTGTTTTATCCTATGCAGACGTTCTCCAGGCAGAAGCGTGTCTCCTTCGAAGAGATTCCTTGTTTTATAGAGGGTTCGGGCGAAGAGGAGACAGATGCCATCGAGGCGTTGGCTTCTCAGTTGAGCCATCGGGTTTACCGTTTGTCGAGTGAGGCTCGCAAGTATCTGCATCTCTCTGCCGTCTTTGCCTGCAATTTTGTGAATCATTGTTATGCCATCAGTGCCGAGCTTCTTGAGAAGCATGGTATTCCGTTCGATGTGATGCTTCCGCTGATTGACGAGACGGCAGCCAAGGTGCATCAGATGTTACCGAAGGATGCGCAGACCGGTCCGGCGGTAAGATATGATGAGAATGTAATCAGGGCGCAGAGTCAGCTTCTCAAGAATAATCCGCTGGTGAAGGATATCTATGACAGAATGAGCATGAATATCCACCGTTTAAGTGAAGAGTTCAATAGCTTTACTAATCATAAAGTTCCAAGTTCAAAGTATGATAAATTACGATTTAGATAAGATAAAGGCCGTTATTTTTGATGTGGATGGCGTGTTGTCCAGACAGACCATTACGCTGGCCAGTTCTGGCGAACCGCTTCGCACGGTTAACATCAAGGACGGCTATGCCATTCAGTTGGCACAGAAGATGGGATTGCGCATAGCCATTCTCACGGGTGGTACCACCGAGGCGATACGCAAGCGTTATGAAGGTTTGGGCTTAGAGGATATTTTCATGGGATGTGCCGTGAAGATTCATACCTACGATGAGTTCCTGACGAAGTATCAGCTTTCGGATGAGGAGATTATCTATGTAGGAGATGATATTCCTGATTATGAGGTCATGCGCCGTTGCGGATGTCCATGTTGTCCTGCTGATGCCTGTTCGGATATCAAGTCTATTTCCCGCTACATCTCTTCAGCCAATGGTGGCGAAGGAGTGGGCAGGGATATTGTAGAGCAGGTGCTTCGTGCCAAGGGCCTTTGGCTTTCCAGCGCCAAGGCCTTTGGGTGGTAATGTAAGTGAAGAGGGAATTTAAGTGAAGAAACAACGTTCGGCGGCCGAAAGGGAAAGCCAATTCAATAGCTTTACTAATCATAAAGTTCAAAGTTCCAAGTTCAAAGTTCCAAGTAAGATGAATTATAAGATCATTTTGGCGAGTAATTCGCCACGCCGCAGGGAACTGCTGGCCGGATTGGATATTCCTTTCGAGGTAAAGGTTATCAAGGGCATTGATGAGAGCTATCCTGAATCTCTTGATGCCTATGAGGTGGCAGAATATATTTCCAGTAAGAAGGCAGAGGCTTATCGGAGCCTTCTGGATGAAGAACCTTCTGGAAAAGCTTCAGAAGAACAGGGTGAGGATGCAGCCCAGACGCTCATTCTTACTTCTGATACCGTTGTGATTGCCCCAACTGCTGACGAGCAGAACGATCAGGAGGGAAAGGGCGTAATTCTCGGAAAACCGAAGGATGAGGAGGATGCCGTGCGCATGCTACGGATGCTGAGCGGCAAGACCCATCATGTGGTAACGGGCGTATGTCTGACTACCCGCAGTCAGCAGCGCCATTTCTCGGTTACTACCGAGGTAACGTTCAAGCAGCTCAGTGATGCAGAAATCAGATATTACATCTCGCATTACAAGCCTTTCGACAAGGCAGGAGCCTATGGCATTCAGGAATGGATTGGCTATATCGGATGCACTGGATTGAAGGGCAGCTATTTCAATGTAATGGGCCTTCCCGTACAGCGCATCTATGAAGAAATAGCCAGGATGTAATACGTATGATTGTAAGCGGATTTGTCGCTGAAATCGCCGGAATGAAAGCTGAAAAGGCGCAAAAGTGAAAGAATGTACGGCAATTTAGATTTTTTAAAATTTGATTTTTCCTCATATCATAAATTATGACTATCTTTGTGCGTTTTATGTAACTAACGAAGAAATATGAGTGAAAAAATGAAAGCCCAGGCAAGAGAAATCCTGGACCAGTATCTGGAGTCAAACCTGCATCGTAAGACCCCGGAAAGATATGCCATCCTTGATGCTGTCTTCAGCATGAGAGGACATTTTACATTAGAGGAGCTGGGTGCTGCTCTGGAAAGGAAGAATTTCAGAGTGAGCAGAGCCACGCTCTATAATACCATCCATCTTTTCCTGGAGTTGAGATTGGTGGTGAGACATAGTCTGGTGGATGGAACCAAGTACGAGGCCAGTTCCAGCAACGAGAACCACGTGCATCAGGTATGCACCGTATGCGGAAGAGTTACTGAGGTGCAGGCACCCCTGGTGACGGCAGCCATCAACGAGACCAGATTGCAGCGGTTCCGCAAGGACGCCTTCGTGCTCTACATCTATGGTGTATGCAGCATCTGTCAGGCAAAGATTACGCGACTCCGCAACAACAAGAACGAAAAGTCTAAATAATTTTATATTAAAATAAAATGAACACAGGTAAAGTAGATGTCCTACTGGGTTTGCAGTGGGGCGATGAAGGTAAAGGTAAGGTGGTTGACGTGTTGACCCCTAAGTATGATGTCATTGCTCGTTTCCAGGGTGGTCCTAACGCAGGTCATACCCTCGAGTTCGAAGGCGAGAAGTATGTGCTCCGCTCTATCCCTTCTGGTATTTTCCAGGGTGGTAAGGTGAACATCATTGGTAATGGCGTAGTCTTGGCTCCAGACCTCTTCATGGGTGAAGCTAAGGATTTGGAGAAGAGCGGTCACGACCTCAAGAGTCGTCTCTTCATCTCGAAGAAGGCTCATCTCATCATGCCTACTCATCGTGTGCTCGATGCTGCTATCGAGGCTTCTAAGGGTAAGAACAAGGTGGGTACTACCGGTAAGGGTATCGGTCCTACTTATACAGATAAGGTGAGCCGTACCGGTCTCCGTGTAGGCGATATCCTCGACAATTTCGAGGAGAAGTATGCTGCTCATAAGGCTGCTCATCTCAAGACCATCGCAAGCCTCGGTTATACCGACTTCGATATCACAGAGGTTGAGAAGACCTGGATGGAGGGCATTAAATACTTGAAGCAGTTCAAGCTCATCGATAGCGAGGTGGAAATCAACAAGGTGCTTCGTTCCGGCAAGGATATCCTCTGCGAGGGTGCTCAGGGTACTATGCTCGATGTTGACTTCGGTTCTTATCCTTTCGTTACTTCTTCCAATACCATCTGTGCTGGTGCCTGCATCGGTCTGGGTATCGGTCCTAACCGCATCGGCAATGTCTATGGTATCATGAAGGCTTACTGTACTCGTGTTGGTGCAGGTCCATTCCCTACAGAGCTCTTCGACGAGACAGGTGCCAAGATCCGTGACCTCGGTCATGAGTATGGTGCTGTTACCGGACGTGAGCGTCGTTGCGGCTGGTGCGACCTCGTACAGCTCAAGTATTCTGTGATGGTGAACGGTGTTACCGAGCTCATCATGATGAAGAGCGACGTGCTCGATGGCTTCGATACTATCAAGGCCTGCGTGGCATATAAGTTGAAGGACGGTTCTGTTACCACCGATTTCCCATACGAAATCGATGATGTAGAGCCTGTATACAAGGAGTTCAAGGGCTGGAAGACAGATATGACCCAGTTCACTTCTGAGAATCAGTTCCCACAGGAGTTCAAGGACTACATTGCATTCGTAGAGGAGTTCCTCGAGACCAAGATTGGCATCATCTCAATCGGTCCAGACCGTGCTCAGACTATTGTACGTAAATAATCAAGATTTAAAAATAAAAGAATAAGAATTAAGAATGGATTCATGTTTCAGACCATGAATTTCATTCTTAATTCTTAATTATACATTATTAATTAATACAACATGGCTCAGAAACCAAGTATACCAAAGGGCACGAGAGATTTTGGTCCTGTAGAGATGGCGAAGCGCAATTACATCTTCAATAGCATCAAGGACGTATATGCCCTTTACGGATTCCAGCAGATTGAGACTCCTGCCATGGAGACCCTTCAGACATTGATGGGAAAATATGGCGAGGAGGGCGACAAGCTGCTCTTTAAGATTTTGAATTCAGGAGACTATATGAATAAGGTGAGCGATGAGGACATTCATTCGCTCGGATCGCTCAAGTTGGCTGCCAAGCTCTGCGAAAAGGGACTTCGCTACGACTTGACAGTACCTTTTGCCCGTTACGTAGTCCAGCATCGTGAAGAACTCCAGATGCCTTTCAAGCGCTATCAGATTCAGCCTGTATGGCGTGCTGACCGCCCTCAGAAGGGTCGTTACCGTGAGTTCTATCAGTGTGATGCCGATGTGGTTGGCTCTGATTCTCTTCTCAACGAGGTAGAGCTGATGCAGATTGTGGATACCGTCTTCACCAAGTTTGGCGTGCGCGTATGCATCAAGATCAACAACCGCAAGATTCTGACTGGTATCGCTGAGGTTATCGGCGAGGCAGAGAAGATTGTAGACATCACCGTGGCTATCGACAAGCTCGACAAGATTGGTCTCGACAATGTAAACGAGGAACTTCGTCAGGATGGTATCTCTGAAGAAGCGATAGAGAAGTTGCAGCCAATCATCTCTCTGTCAGGCACAAACGATGAGAAGCTTGAAGTAATTTCTAAGGTTCTCGAAGGCTTGGAGGTGGGCTTGAAGGGAGTAGAGGAAACCAAGTTTATCCTCGATACCTTGAAGGCTGTAGGTCTGAAGAACGAGATAGAACTCGACCTTACCCTGGCTCGTGGCTTGAACTATTATACTGGAGCCATCTTCGAGGTGAAGGCGCTCGATACTCCTATGGGCAGTATCACCGGTGGTGGCCGTTATGACAACCTTACCGGCATCTTCGGTCTTCCAGGCTTGAGTGGTGTAGGTATCAGTTTCGGTGCCGACCGCATCTATGATGTGCTGAATGCCCTCGATCTCTATCCTAAGGAGGCGGTGAATACCACCCAGGTGCTCTTCATCAATTTCGGTGAGAAGGAGACTGCCTACTGCCTGCCTGTCATCAGTGCAGCCCGTGCAGCCGGTATCCGTACAGAGATTTTCCCTGATAAGGCGAAGATGAAGAAGCAGATGATCTATGCCAATGCCAAGAACATTCCGTTTGTGGTGCTTGCAGGCGAAAACGAGATGGCTCAGGGCAAGGTTACATTGAAGAATATGGAAAGCGGTGAACAGACCCTGGTTTCTACCGAGGAGCTGATTGCTGCTGTAAAGAAATAAGAATTTAGTTGTTTATATATAGGTCTCGTCCTCTCATGCTGATGTATGTGAATATATGGTATGGCAGGGCGAGTTTTTTTATTCTGTAATGACAAATTCTTAAACTACAAAAACAATGAAGAAAATAAAGGCTATTTTATGTGTCTTCCTGTTGGCTTTGTTGATGATATCCAGCACGAAGACCACCACCATCTTTGTGATTGGTGATTCTACCGCAGCCGAGAAGGGCAATTACAAGACGAGTCCTGAGCGTGGCTGGGGTATGGTTTTGCAGGGTTGTTTCGATGACAGGATCATCGTAGACAATCATGCCGTCAACGGTCGCTCTTCCCTGAGCTTCCTCAACGAGGGCCGCTGGCAGAAGGTATTGGACAAGATCAAGCCGGGCGATTATGTCTTCATCCAGTTCGGACATAACGACGAAAAGCCGAAGCCAGACCGTCATACCGATCCGGGTTCCACCTTTGATGCCAATCTCGCCAAGTACGTGAACGAGACCCGTGCCAAGGGCGGCATTCCGGTACTTTTCAATGCCGTAGTACGCCGTTGCTATTATTCTGAGGAACTGAAGAATGATGATGATGAGAAACTGCGCAACAAGAAGTATGACGGCAAGGAGCTCATCAACAGCGATACCCTGATAGATACGCATGGCGCCTATGTGGTAGCGCCTCGTCATGTGGCAAAGGCATTGAATGTTCCTTTCGTTGATGCTACCAAGGTTACCCACGACATCGAGACCAGCATGGGCATCGAGGGCAGCCGCAAGCTTCACATGTGGTTCTTGCCAGGCGTGAACCCGCAGGTTCCCGCTGGCAAGAAAGACAATACACATTATAATATCTATGGAGCTCGCATCGTAGCCAACGCTTTGGCTGATGAAATAGGCAAGCAGGTTCCGGCACTCAAGAAACACGTCCGTCATTTCGACCATGTGGTATCCCAGGAGGGTAGAGGTGATTTCTTTACGCTTCAGGAAGCGGTAGATGCCATTCCGGCAGGCAAGAAGACTACCATCCTCATTCTGGGTGGTGACTGGAACAAGCCAGTCCGCATGGATGGAAAGAAGATTAAGTTCGTAAAGTATTTCGGTGCAACCATCAGATAATGGATTCCTGCGCCAGCCATGCCTTGACGTCGAAGCAAGGTATCAATATCAATGAGGCCAATACCCATGATTTCGAGACCATGTTTAACAGACTGTGCACATCCCGACCAAAAACGACCGATATGTGGAGTCTTTTTGCCAGCTTTGCTGATGTAGCTGGGATCAATGGCAATAGCCCATCTTCCCAGTTTACCAAAGAAGTGCTTGGCAAGTGATACATTAAGTTTGAGCCAGTCAATGCTTTTCGACTTTTTTAAGCCGAATGTGTTGCGATAGGTTTGCTCAACATGCGAGCCATACCTCCTCATTTGGGTGAAATTTATCTTTCTTGGTATTACCATGAACAAAATTATCACCTCGATGAGTATTTTCTCGAAACTTTTTGTTAACTTTGCAGCCGAATCTTCAACTGCATCTTTAAAGATATCCATATATTGGTCAAGTCCTGTATTCATATAATTTTGCGTTTGTCGTGATTTGCAAAGTTACTGAAAATCAGCGACTTGACCAACTTTTTATAGTTAAGTTTTCATATGCATTTCTTAATATAAGTTATTGATTTACAGACGATTAAATATTAATTTAACGCAGTATTGACTTTTTAAAGTAGATTCAGTAATGGGATAATAAAATCTGTGTAAATCTGTGAAATCAGTGGGACTTAAAAAAAACAATCAGTGGGACTTAAAAAAAATAATCCGTGAGAAAAAAATAATCTGTGGGGTGATGAAAAAAAGCCCAGAGCAGAAAGAATCTGCCCTGGGCAATAGTTCCCATGAAAAACGGGAGGTGCTTTTACTTGAAATATCTCTTGTAGAGACCAGCGAAGCCAGCGCAGTGGCGAGCCTCGTCCTTAGCCATTTCGTGAACTGTATCGTGGATGGCATCAGAACCCTGCTCCTTAGCGAGCTTGGCAATGCGGAACTTATCCTCGCATGCACCCTTCTCAGCAGCGATACGAGCCTCGAGATTGCTCTTTGTATCACCCAGAACCTCACCCAGCAACTCAGCAAAACGAGATGCGTGGTCAGCCTCCTCGAAAGCATAACGCTTGTAAGCCTCTGCAATCTCTGGATAACCCTCACGGTCAGCCTGGCGAGCCATGGCAAGATACATACCCACCTCGCCGCACTCACCTGCGAAGTGATCCTTCAAACCCTTGATGACCTCCTCATTGACGCCATCCTTATATGCCTGACCGAGAACGTGAACTGTAGCGAATGTCAAATCCTCATCCACTGCATCCTCCATCTCCTTGAACTTGCTGGCTGGAGCCTTGCAGATAGGGCACTTCTCTGGTGCCTCTGTTCCCTCGTAGATGTAACCGCAAACGGTGCAAATAAACTTCTTCTTCATAATGTTAATGTTTTAAATGTTATTGTATATAATATGAGTTAATTCAACTTCTTGGCACATTCAGCGCAGATGCCCTTATAGTAGAGCTGCTCTTCCTGTACGATGTTGCCATTGATCACCTTGTCGCTTTTCAGTGATGGTGCCTCCTCGTCGAAGAGGTCGATGATCTTACCACATTGCTTGCAGAAGAAATGGACATGACTGTCGGTATTGCCATCATAGCATACACGATGGTCGTCGATAGTAATCATCTGGGCAGCATGCTTCTCACTCAACATTCTTAGTGTATTATAAACTGTGGTACGACTCAACGTTGGAAGCTCCTCGCAAAGAGCCTGGAACACATCGTCGATTGTTGGGTGGGTAGGATGCTTAATCAGGTAATCCATGATGGCTAGTCTCTGTACCGAAGGACGAACGCCACTCTCCACCAACCTAGTGTAAGCTTCTTTCTTCTTCATGCTTTTTATTTATTACTGTTGTTGATTTTTCTGAGTGCAAAGGTAATATATTTATTTTTAATAACAAAATAATTCTGTAAAAAATCCAAATAATTTTAGGACTTTTTACAGAATTAATTGAATTTTTACTTTTCCTTGGTCGATTTTACTGTTTTTCCTGGAGTTTTTCGATGAAAGCCTTCATTTCAGCCTCATGTTCCTTTGCCTTGAGGAAGAGGTGCCACTGGTTCTGGGCTCTAACCAGGTTGTGCTCAGGATATTTGCACTTCCAGTAGTGGTCGCCGTTGAGGTAATCCCAGAGGAAGCGCACTGCCTGCATGTATGGGAAGAGCTCGGCTGCATGAGGCAGGAGGGAAATCTCAAGAGGGGAGAGGAAGGCTGATGCTGACTCCACGTAGCCACGGGTGAAGGATTCGAAGATGTCCATGCGGAAATCTATCTTCCCGACCTCAGGAGAATCCTCGGCGATGGTATTGGCTGCCGTACGGAGGAAATCACCATAATCGCTCACGAAGAGGGATGGCATTACTGTATCGAGGTCGATGACGCACAATACGCGGCCCTCCTCATCAAACATCATGTTGTTCACCTTTGTATCGCAGTGGCAGACGTGCTTTTGCAGCTTTCCTTCACGGAAGAGGCGCAGGCAGAGACACATCTCGTCCATATAGCTCTCTATCTCTGCGATGAAATCCTTCACGCCCGCTGCGCGTCCGGCACGGTCTTCCTTTACAGCCTGGCGCAGCTGGTCGCGGCGCAGTTCCATGTTGTGGAAATCAGGGATGGTTTCGCCGAGGCGGTCGGTGATGTCGGTGAGCTGTGCCTCGAACTCGCCGAAGGTCTTGCCGGCGTAGTAGGAACTTTCCGGGTTGACAGCTTCCTGGGTGATGGCACGAGGGATGAAGACGGAGATGCGCCAGTACTGCTGGTCCTGGTCCTTGACATAGGTCTTGCCGTCGTGTGCCTTGACGAAGGTGAGTACCTTGCGGTCGATATCGTCAGCGCCCTTTGCTTCGAGCTGCTGCCGGATGTGGGTGGTCACTTCCTCGATGTTGCGCTGCAGGAGGTCAACATCGGTGAAGATGGCGTTGTTGATGCGCTGCAGAACGTAGTCGGGTGCATCTTCTTCCTGGGTTGTCACCTTGTAGGTGTCATTGATGAGTCCGTTACCGAGGGGTTTCACTTCACTTACAGTTCCCTTGATGTCGAACTGCTTGAGGATTGTCGAAAGATCTTTCATGTTAGTGTGGAGTTTAATTATTTATTTTAAAGCTTTTGCTCTTACAGGGCGTCGTTTCTGATTGAATTTTAAACCCAGGGCGCTGCCCTGGGCTAGGAGCTTCTGCCCTTTCAAATTATCTTAAATCGATGACCTCTGCATTAGGGAATTCCTTGCTGTTGAAGGTGAAGGCACTGTTGGCGATGTTCTTCGCCTTGAAGCCATAGATATTGATGGTGCTCCAGGTAGAGCCCTGGCGCATCTTCACCTGCGAAGGCACGTGGGTCTTCTTGTTGATGGTGATGTACATCTCTGCCACGGTGCGCTTCTGGTTGTTGGCTACGAGGTGAACCTGGTAGTTGCCGCCCACGGTCTTGAGGGTGCTCTTGTAGCCTGTCTTGTAGATATTGATGAAGGTATATGGATTCATCGACATCTGCTGTGCCTGGGTAGGGTTGGTGACGTTCACCTCGTTGGTCTTCTTCATGTACGACCACTGTGTCTTTCCGTTATACCATACGATAGCCTGCGGCGTGCGGGCGTTGAACTTATTGCCCTTGATGGCAATAGAACCGCTGGTGGAACCATATTTAGGGCTTGACAACTTGAAGCTGGCGCTGGCGCCCTTCTTGTTGCCCACGATGGCAGCTGTCTTGTTGAGTACCTGCTGGGCGGTCTGTGCCATAGTGCCCAGGCTCATCATCGCTACGAAAGCGATAGCTAGAAATTTTTTCATATCCTTACTGTTTATGATGTATGTTAATTGTATATGAAGCCGTAAAAGCGACCTTCAGATGATTAGACGCTTCTACGGCTTCAAGGTTTAATGATTTTATGAGTTTCTGAGCTGGAGCAGGAGGTTGTTGAGCTGATTCTCATCCTGTATCAGCACTTCACGCGGCTTGCTTCCCTGGGCTGCACCTACGATGCCGGCTTCCTCCATCTGGTCCATCAGGCGTCCGGCACGGTTGTAGCCGATGCTGAATCGGCGCTGGATCATGCTGGTAGAACCCTGCTGGGAGAGGACGATGGCATGGGCTGCCTCCTCGAAGAACGGATCCAGATTCTTGGTGTCCACTGTGCCGCCGGAAGGACCACCCTCGTTGTTGGCTGGCTCTGGCAGTTCCATCGGCTCAATAGGACCAGGCTGCTCCTGGATAAACTCGTTGATGCGCTCAATCTCAGGCGTATCAACAAAGGCACACTGCACACGTACCGGCTCCTGACCGTTGAGATAAAGCATATCACCACGACCTATCAGCTGGTTGGCTCCGGTGCGGTCGAGAATGGTCTTCGAGTCGATGGCAGACGTCACCTTGAAGGCTACGCGGCCAGGGAAGTTTGCCTTGATGTTACCGGTGATGATGCTGGTGGTAGGGCGCTGAGTGGCGATGATCATGTGGATGCCCACGGCACGTGCCAGCTGGGCGATGCGGGCGATAGGAAGCTCCACTTCCTTGCCGGCGGTCATGATCAGGTCACCAAACTCATCTATGATGACTACGATGTATGGCATGTACTCATGTCCATCGGTCAGTCGCAGCTTATGGTTGATATACTTCTGGTTGTATTCCTTGATGTTTCGGGCTCCCGCCTTCTTCAGCAGGTCGTAGCGGCTATCCATCAGGACACAGAGACTGTTGAGGGTGCGTACTACCTTGGTTACATCGGTGATGATCGGCTCGTCCTCGTCAGCCAGTGCCGCCATGAACTTGTTGGTGATGCGCGAGTAAACGCTGAACTCCACCTTCTTAGGGTCGATGAGCACCAGCTTGAGCTCGTTAGGGTGCTTCTTATATAATAAGGAGGTGATGATGGCATTCAGACCCACAGACTTACCCTGGCCCGTAGCACCGGCAACGAGCAGGTGAGGAATCTTGGCAAGGTCTACCATGAACACTTCGTTTGTAATCGTCTTACCCAGCGCGATAGGCAGCTCCATCTTGGTTTCCTGAAACTTCTTGGAGTTCAGTGTGCTCTCCATGCTCACAATCTTAGGGTTGGCGTTAGGCACCTCGATACCGATGGTACCCTTGCCAGGGATAGGAGCAATGATACGGATGCCGAGCGCCGCAAGACTCAGGGCGATATCATCTTCCAGGTTCTTGATCTTGGAGATGCGGACGCCCTCGGCAGGCTGAATCTCATAGAGGGTGATGGTAGGACCCACGGTGGCACGGATGGTCTTGATCTGTACGCCGAAGTTGCCGAGCACCTCGATGATTCTGTTCTTGTTGGCGCGCTGTTCCTCCTCGTCGATGGAAACGCCGTCGTCCTCATATTTCTTCAGGAGATTGAGGGTAGGGTATTTGTATCTTGTAAACGGTTCCTTCGGATTGATAGGCGTATTGAGCACCTCGGCACTGCTGACTGTATTTCCCGATGCCTTTTCGTCAGAGGCAGCCACGGAGATATCCATGTTGAGCGCCTCGCTGGCAGCAGCAGCCTTCGTCTCCTCATCTTCCTGTTTGGCTCTTGCCGCACGCAGCTGACGCTGCTGTTCCAGGAAAGAAAGTGGTTTTCCGGCAGTCTCTGCATCGGTCTGCTCTTCAGCAGCATTCTCCTGACTGTCGGCAGCATCAGCCGTTTCATCGGTCTGAGCCTGCCCGTTCTCCTGGCTTGCAGGCTCTGAGAAGGTCTTGTCAGGGGCTACGTCCAGGTCGATGACGGTAGGTTGCTCATCGTCCTTGTATTCTTCCTGTTCCTCAGGCTGTTCCTCGGCCTGCCCCTTGGCAGCATGCGCATAGGCCTCGTCGATGGCGTTGGTTTCTGCCTTGTTGTCGTGGTTGGTAATCTCGAACTTCACCTTATTAGATATATATCCGATAGGGTTGAGCGCCTTTCTGATGATGGTGATGGTCTCAGACGTGAGATAGGTGAGGAAGGCGATAGCCACGAAGAGGAGGATGGCGGTAAGTCCCGGAGGCCCCACTACGTTTTCCAGATTCTGTACCACGAAGAGTCCATGCTTTCCGCCGGGATTGAAGATGAGTCCACCCATGATAGGAGTGAGGAACTTGGCGAAAGTGACAGACGACCATATCATGACAATCATCAGGCAGAAGAACCATTTCCAGAGGTTCACCTTGTATGCATTCATGAGCTGCAAGCCAGCCATGATGATGTAGCAAGGCAGGAGGAATGCCGGGAAACCGAAGTTCACGGCTATGAGCCAGTAGGAGATGATGGCACCCAGGGAGCCGCAGTAGTTCTGGAACTGCTGCTCGTTGTTGGTCCATTCGCCTGCTTTCAGATTCTCCAGTATACTCTGGTCGGCATATCCCGTGTTGAGAAATGAAACCATAGCGATGATGGTGACAATAGCAATACCAATCAGCGCCAGCCCTAGGAAAAAGTCGGTGATAGTATTGTTAAAAATATATTGCAAACCTATAGCTTCGCCAAAAGATTTAGCTTTGCGTTCTGTTCTTTTTTTAGCCATTTTTTTTGTCTTTGAATATTTTATCTGCAAAATTAGCGAAAATAAATGAAAAAACCGCTCTTTTCTCAGTTTTTTTTTTTAATTTTGCAAATTGTAAAGAATAAAATGAGTAATGAGGATTATTTTCACTAAATTCGATAAGAAATCAATAAACAGTTTGCCGAGGATTCTCTTCCCAGGTAAAATCGTACTGATTGACAAGGCTGAAGACACGGAAGAAGCCGTAAATTTCCTCCTGAGCCAGCCCATTCTAGGTGTAGATACGGAGACCCGTCCTTCGTTCAGCAAGGGCAGGGGATTCCAGGTTTCGCTGCTCCAGGTGAGCACCCGTGATACCTGCTATCTCTTCCGTCTGCATCTGACGGGCATTACGCCTGCCATCATCCGGTTCCTGGAAGACAAGACGGTGCCCAAGGTGGGATTGTCATGGCATGACGACCTGCTGCAGCTGCATAAGAGGGCTGAGTTCAAGCCGGGATATTTCATAGAACTGCAGGACGAGGCGAAGAAGTTCGGACTGCAGGACATGAGTCTGCAGAAGCTTTATGCCAACCTCTTCCATCAGAAAATCAGCAAGGCACAGCGGTTGAGCAACTGGGAGGCTAGCGAGTTGAAGGACTCGCAGATGGCGTATGCTGCCACGGATGCCTGGTGCTGCATCAATCTCTATGAAGAACTGCTCCGACTGAAGCAGGAGGGAGATTATGAGCTCGACGAACTGTAGAATTCGGAAATAAATAACTGAACTTTCACATATCAGGAAGTTAAAGGAGTTAAGGAAGTTAAGGAGTTAAGACGTATGTCTTGCAGCTTAAAACCTACGCCAAAAAGACTACTGTCTTAACTCCTCAGCGACCGTAGGGAGCGATAACTCCTTTAATTTCTTTAACTCCTGAACTCGCGAAACTTGAATTGTAACTAATCAATATATATAAATATGTATAAGAGCATATATTTGAAGAAAGGTAAAGAGGAATCGCTCAAAAGATTTCATCCATGGATTTTCTCCGGTGCCATCCAGGCGATGGATGAAGGCATCGAGGAAGGAGAAATCGTTAGAGTGATTACACGTGGGGGTGATTTCATCGCCGTAGGTCATTATCAGATCGGTTCTATCGCCGTGCGCGTTCTTTCCTTCAAGGATGTAGAAATCAATGAGGAATTCTGGTGCTCACGCCTGGAGTCGGCATATAAGATGCGAGTGGCTGTGGGTATCGCCGAGAATCCTGAGAACAATACTTACCGTCTGGTGCATGGAGAAGGAGATAACCTGTCAGGACTCGTCATCGACTGCTACGGACCTACTGCCGTGATGCAGGCTCACAGCGTGGGCATGCACGTATGCCGTATGGAAATAGCCAAGGCACTGAAGAAGGTGATGGGAGACGAACTGCAGAACATCTACTACAAGAGCGAGACAACCCTGCCATACAAGGCTGACCTCAGACAGGAGAACGGATTCATCCTGGGAGGTGATGCCGACGACGTGGCGGTAGAGAACGGACTGAAGTTCCATATCGACTGGCTGCGCGGTCAGAAGACCGGTTTCTTCGTAGACCAGCGCGAGAACCGTTCGCTGCTGGAGCATTATGCCAAGGGCAAGAGCGTGCTCAACATGTTCTGCTATACCGGCGGATTCTCTGTCTATGCCATGCGTGGTGATGCCAAGGCAGTCCATTCCGTAGACAGTAGTGCCAAGGCCATCGAACTGACCAATGAGAACATCGCCCTGAACTTTCCTGGCGATGCGCGTCATCAGGCTATCTGCGAGGATGCATTCAAGTATCTCGATGACCACGACCAGCAGTATGACCTCATCATCCTGGATCCACCAGCTTTTGCCAAGCACCGTGCAGCCCTGCATAATGCCCTGAAGGGATATACCCGTCTGAACGTGAAGGGACTGCAGCGCATCAAGAAGGGCGGTATCCTGTTTACATTCAGCTGCTCGCAGGTGGTGACGAAGGACAATTTCCGCAATGCCGTCTTTACGGCAGCAGCCCAGGCTGGCAGAAAGGTGCGCATCCTGCACCAGCTGCATCAGCCTGCCGACCATCCTATCAATATCTATCACCCGGAGGGTGAGTATCTGAAGGGACTGGTACTTTATGTGGAGTAAAAAACAGAAGGTTATGAAGAGATTATTATGGATCACGTTGGTGAGTGGCTTTATTTTTGGAATGTGCAGTTGCAGCGATTCCCAGCAGGAACGCCAGCGGCTGAGCAAGCAGGAACGTGCCCGTATGGACAGTATCGACCGGGCTGCGCTCAAGGTGGGCGTGATGCCCACCCTGGACTGCCTTCCCGTATATCTAGCTTATGAAGACAGCCTCTTCTGCAAGCAGGGAGTGGATGTTCATCTGCGCTATTATACGGCACAGATGGACTGTGATACAGCCCTGATGAATGGCAGGGTAGAGGGTTCCATCACCGACCTGATCCGAGGAGCCCGAATGGTAAGGAAGGGCACTCCGCTCACTTATCCTATCGCCACAGATACCTACTGGCAGCTGATTACGAACAAAAAAGCCCGTATTGCCGACCTGAAGCAGTTGAGCGATAAGATGATAGCCATGACACGCTATTCGGCTACCGACTATCTTGCCGACCTGGCAGTAGACAGCGGCAAGCCGAAATATGACGTGTATCGTGTGCAGATAAACGATGTGAATCTTCGTCTCCAGATGCTTCTCAACAACGAGATGGATGCCATGCTCCTGCCGGAGCCTCAGGCAACCAGAGCCCGTATGGACAGGCATGTGGTATTGATGGATAGCCGCGACAAGAACCTGAACCTGGGTGCTTTTGCCTTCCGCGAGAAGGCGCTGAAGCAGCCGGGACGCAAGCAACAGCTGCAGAAATTCATCCAGGCTTACAATATAGCTGTGGACAGCATCAACTCCAAGGGAGTGAAGCATTACTCCAAGCTTATCAGTAAGTACTGTCATGTAGATGAGAAAACAATTGGCAACTTGCCTAAAATAAAATACAACCATGCATTGGAACCTCGCCGTCGTGACCTTGAGGCTGCAGCTCGTGTGGCTAAACATTAATCTATAAAATCAAGAAAAATGGAAGAAAATGACATTAAAAAGTTGAGAAAGATACCTGGTTTTGGGGACCTCAAGTCTTTCCGTTTTCTGGTAGAGAAAATGTATACGGAACTCGAAGCCCAGCCAGAGAAGGAGAAGAAGATGGTGGCTCTGCTTCTGGGAGAGTCATTGCATGAGCTGGATGTAGTGGGGAAGCATGCCTTCTCGGCAACTCATCCGATAGACTTCAGTGTTGTGTACAATACCTACGAGCATTTGTATACGATTGTTCAAAAATACCATTATTTGCTCATGCTGAGTAATGATTCCACTCTTTCTGCCCTTCGTAATAGAGGTAAGAAGCTGGGAAATCTCAGCGACCTGAAGGAGAAATTGGTTTCTGCCTTGGCAGATGTGGCTATGCTCTCTCTTGACGAGGGAGGTTCGAAAAAGAAGAAGATAGATCAGATGATTGAGACACAGAAACGTCTCAACGAGTTGCGCAATGTCATCTTCTCTTATATCACAAGCTCACCTATGTGGGATGAAGACGAGGCGAAGGAGTATCAGGAACTGCTGCATTCCAGAGCCGTCGATTCCGTCACAGCCCAGCTCATGGTGAGTGCCATAACCCTTTCCTGCCTCTACTTCTTTGACCGTAAGAAGTTCAAGTTCCTTTTCAAGCTGGCTAAGGAGAGCGAAGACATGCAGGTACGTGTACGTGCATGGGTGGGCTGGGCCTTGTGTTCCAGTCAAGTTCCAGGCTTTATGGTAGAAGAGTGCGCCAAGGATATCGAGTCGCTGAAGGAGGATGAGGAAGGCAAGAAGCTGCTGCTCCTGATTTCCAAAATCCTGCTACGTTCCCAGGATATGAAGGAGGATAGCGAAGCGATGATGAAGAACATGTTCCATAATATGGCGGACAAGTTAAGTCATGAAGATATTGACTTGGAGGGGAAGTCAAGCTTCTCTTTTATCCAGAAAGATGATGATGAGGATGAGCCGGAAGACGGTCGTGATGTCGACGAGACGGTGGAATTGCTGGAGGATGGTGCTGACATCTATTTCACGCAGTTTAGAGAAACCAAGAAACTGGGCTTCTTCCATTCCATGTACAACTGGTTCATGCCGTTCTATTTCGAGTCTCCACTTTATCTCTCCGTTCAGGAGATGGCGGGTGACAAGGAACGCAACCTGCATCTGCTGCTTGTGAATGGTACCGCCTGCGACAGCGACCGCTATAGTCTGCTTCTGATGCTCGAAAAGGAGAAAAAATCCTTTACAGAGGCGCTGGAGAACATGGCTCCTGATGAGATAGCAGAAGAGTATCTGAACTCGATGGATGAAGATGAAGCCGTAGGGTTTAATGAAGAGGAGAAAAAGTATTTGGAAAAGAAAAAAATACATACTGCAGTGATCTATTACATCCAGGATCTTTCCCGTTTCTTTAACCTCGCTCCGATGCGCAAGGCGTATGACAATAGCATCAAGATGGATGCTGAAGACGAACTGTATACTACTCTTGTGCTGCCTATCTTTAAGGATGCTGCATTCGACGAGCTGCGCTACAAGATGGCGAGATATTGCTTCAAGCGTAATTATAAGTATTTCATCTTCGACCTGATGGGTAATCATTATCCTGACACAGTGGAGAGTCATTATCTGCTGGCATGGGCTGCTGTGAAATCCAAAGCTAAGGAGAATGTTGTTCTGGCTTATCCTCATATTGATTATCTGATGAAGAATGAGCCCGGACAGTTTCAGCTGGTAGAAATGGCTGTGGACTTTTACGAGAAGGTTGCCAGCTACGAGAACGTGAGCGCCTATCAGAAAGCTGTGGACTGCCTGACTCATCTGATGGAAATCAAGAAAGATGACGAGAAGGCGCTCTTATGGTGTAAGAAACGTCTGGCTAAGATCTATGTCTTGATGGAACGATATGAAGATGCCGTCAAGCTGTTTTACGAGATTACCTATCTCGAGCCGGACAACCTGACTGCGACTGCTAATCTGGCTGAAGCACTTCTCTATATGGACGGTGACGATCAGAAGAACCTGGAAAAGATTGAGAAAATATTGAAGTCAGGAAAGGAAAAATTGATGAATCTGAGAAGGGATAACTTTAAGTTGGACAGTTTCCCAGACGATCCAAAGGAAGGAATGGCAACTTTCTTTTCTGCCATGTCTGCTTGCTTAAATATGGACTTCATGGTAGACTTTGAACTGTATAAAGTGGACGGCATGCTTTGGTGGGCTCGTGACGATCGGCAAAAGGCTATGAAGTCTTGGCAGAGAGCCTATGAAGCTAGAAGCATGGCTCATCAGGAGGGTCTGTTATTTGACGAAAAGCAGGGAAAATGGTTGTCTGCGCATGGAATAAATGAAAATATGCGTATCTATTTGGAAGAATTGATGGCTCAAAAAATTCGTCAAGGTATGAAAAAAATGATGGATCAATTTAGACATGATGAAATGAAAGATAATGGCGAATAATAATATAGGTAACAATAAAAAGGGGCAGCAAGCTCCGATAGATAATAATTATGCGCATCTTCAGCCGCAGGCGATAGATGTGGAGAAAGTGGTGCTGGGTGCCCTCATGGTGGATTCGGACGCCTTCTCCATGGTATCCGAGGTGTTGAAACCCGATTCCTTCTATGAGCCTCGTCATCAGAAGATTTACCAGGCTATCCAGACCATGAATATGGAGGAGCGCCCGGTGGATGTCATGACACTCACTGATGAGCTGGCGAAGATGGGCGAACTGGACAGAATAGGCGGACCTGCCTATCTGATGGAGATTTCTTCCCAGGTGGCTTCGGCTGCCCATATCGAGTCGCATGCCAGAATCCTGGCGCAGAGATATCTGCAGAGACAGCTCATTCATTTTGCCGGTGGCATCGAGACCAAGGCGTTCGACATGAGCGTGGACGTGGATGAACTGATGCAGCAGGCAGAGGGTGAACTCTTCCAGATTTCGCAGAACAACATGAAGCAGGATTATACACAGATTGATCCGGTCATCAAGGATGCCGTGGATATCTTGCAGCGGGCTGCGCAGAACAAGGGAGGTTTGACTGGTATTCCTACCGGTTATCACGGTATGGACGAGATGACTTCCGGATGGCAGGATTCCGACCTCGTCATCATCGCCGGACGTCCTGCCATGGGTAAGACTTCCTTCGCACTCAGCATTGCCAAGAACGTGGCGGTGGATTATCATATTCCTATCGGATTCTTCTCCCTTGAAATGAATAACGTTCAGTTGGTGAACCGCCTTATCTCCAATGTATGTGAGATTTCTGGTAAGAAGATACTGAACGGTCAGCTCGATCCAAGCGAGTGGGAGAGACTGGATAAGAAAATCCGTGACCTGACGGGGGCACCTATTTATGTTGATGATACGCCGGGTCTTTCGGTTTTCGAACTGCGTACCAAGGCTAGAAGACTGGTAAGAGAGAAGGGAGTGAAAATGATCATGATTGACTACCTGCAGCTGATGAATGCCAACGGTATGAAGTTCGGTAGCCGTCAGGAAGAGGTTTCTACCATCTCACGTTCGCTCAAGGGACTTGCCAAGGAGCTGAATATCCCGGTCCTGGCTCTCTCACAGCTCTCACGTAACGTGGAGAACCGTGAAGGTCTCGAAGGAAAGCGACCTCAGTTGAGCGACCTCCGTGAATCCGGAGCCATCGAGCAGGATGCCGATATGGTACTCTTCGTTCACCGTCCGGAATACTATCACATCTATCAGGATGAAAAGGGAAACGACCTGCATGGCATGGCGCAGATCATCATCGCCAAGCACCGTAAGGGTGCTACGGGTGATGTGCTCCTGAACTTCCGTGGCGAGTTTACACGCTTCCAGGACCCTGAAACTTCGTTCGCTCCTATCCAGGAGGGTGGCGAAATCATGGGCTCCAAGATGAATGCCGGAGGTGACGACAGCCAGTTGCCTCCTCCTCCTGTTCCTAATGGTCCGTTGCCATTCTAGTTTTGGATTCGTAGCCATTCAGGTCTTTTTTGCTGCTTTTTACTGCATAAAGGCGCAATTTTAGCGCATTTTTGCGAGAAAAGTGCAGGAAGAATAGTAATTTGTTAGATTTTCTATTAAAAAAGTTATAAATTGTTTGCGTATATCAAAGAAATATATTACCTTTGCAAGCGATAAAAATATAACATAAAAAATAGAAAGATATGAGAGCAATAGCGTTGAATATTACAAGCATTATTATTCGACTTCGACTACAGACTGTGGGCGGAAGTGATAAGGTGTGCGTATAGTTCATCGGTTTGGATATATAAAGCCTTTCTACATTTCCGTATCGGGGAGTGAGAAAGGCTTTTTCTCATATTATAATATAGAGTATTAAAAATATAAAGAGATATGAGTGACAGATTATTTATTTTCGACACAACCCTTCGCGATGGCGAACAGGTTCCAGGATGCCAGTTGAATACAGTTGAGAAAATTCAGGTGGCTAAGGCGCTGGAGCAGTTGGGCGTTGATGTCATTGAGGCGGGCTTCCCTATTTCTAGCCCGGGCGACTTCAATTCGGTGGTGGAGATTTCCAAGGCTGTGACATGGCCTACCATCTGTGCGCTGACACGTGCAGTGGAGAAGGATATTGACTGTGCTGCCGAGGCGCTGCAGTATGCCAAGCACAAGAGAATCCATACGGGTATCGGTACCAGCGATAGCCACATCAAATATAAGTTCAATTCCAACCGCGAAGAAATCATCGAGCGTGCCGTGGCTGCTGTCAAGTATGCCAAGAAGTACGTGGAAGAGGTAGAGTTCTACGCTGAGGATGCTGGCCGTACCGACAATGAGTATTTGGCTCGCGTGGTAGAGGCTGTCATCAAGGCGGGTGCTACCGTAGTCAACATTCCTGACACTACCGGTTACTGTCTGCCTGATGAGTATGGCGACAAGATCAAGTATCTGATGGAGCATGTGGATGGCATCGAGAAGGCATGCATCTCTACCCACTGTCACAACGATCTCGGTATGGCTACTGCCAATACCCTGCAGGGTGTATTGAATGGTGCACGCCAGGTAGAGGTGACCATCAATGGTATCGGTGAGCGTGCGGGTAATACATCGCTCGAGGAAATCGCCATGATCCTGAAGTGCCACAAGAACATCGATATTGATACCAATATCAATACTACCAAGATTGTTCCGATGTCCCGAATGGTGAGCAGTCTGATGAACATGCCTGTGCAGCCTAACAAGGCTATCGTGGGCCGCAATGCCTTCGCCCATTCTTCTGGTATCCACCAGGATGGCGTGCTGAAGAATGTTCAAACTTACGAAATCATCGACCCTAAGGATGTGGGATTGGATGATAACGCTATCGTATTGACAGCCCGCTCTGGTCGAGCAGCCTTGAAGTATCGCCTCCACGTTAACGGCGTGAACATCGAAGATGAGGAGAAGCTTGACAAAATCTACAAGAAGTTCCTCCAGTTGGCTGATAAGAAGAAGGAAGTTACCGACGAGGATGTACTGATGCTCGCTGGTGCTGATTCTGCCGATAAGCATGGCGTACAGCTCGACTGGTTGCAGGTAACTACCGGCAAGGGCGTGAAGAGCGTGGCAAGCATCGGCTTGAACATCGCAGGTCAGAAGTTCGAGGCTGCATCATCTGGCAATGGTCCTGTGGATGCTGCCATCCGTGCCCTCAAGAAGGTCATCACCAAGGAGATGAATCTCAAGGAGTTCACTATCCAGGCGATTGACAAGGGTTCAGACGATGTGGGTAAGGTTCACATGCAGGTAGAATACGACGGTCATGTATATTATGGCTTCGGTGCAGATACCGATATCGTAACCGCTTCTGTTGAGGCTTACATCGACTGTATCAACAAGTTCAAGGTAAGATAAAATTAATTCAGATAAATATATAACAAACAGGATATTATGGATACATTATTCGACAAGATTTGGGACAAGCACGTTGTCCAGATTGTTCCGGACGGTCCTACACAGCTTTACATCGACCGTCTCTACTGTCACGAAGTAACATCACCTCAGGCATTCGCTGGTATGCGAGCACGCGGTCTCAAGATGTTCCGTCCAGACCAGATTTTCTGTATGCCTGACCACAATACACCAACCCACGATCAGGATAAGCCAATCGAGGATCCTATCTCAAAGAAGCAGGTAGATACCTTGGCAAAGAACACCGCTGATTTCGGCGTAACTCACTTTGCCATGAACACCAAGGACAATGGTATCATCCACGTGGTTGGTCCTGAGAAGGGTCTTTCTCTTCCTGGTATGACTATCGTCTGCGGCGACTCTCATACTTCTACTCATGGTGCTATGGGTGCCGTAGCTTTCGGTATCGGTACTTCTGAGGTGGAGATGGTGATGGCTTCACAGTGTATTCTCCAGAGCAAGCCAAAGTCTATGCGCATCAGCATCAACGGCAAGCTCAGCAAGGGTGTTACAGCTAAGGATGTAGCTCTTTATCTGATGAGCCAGCTCACTACTTCAGGTGCTACCGGTTACTTCGTTGAGTACAGTGGCGATGTAGTGAAGGATATGTCTATGGAAGGTCGTCTTACCCTCTGTAACCTCTCTATCGAGATGGGTGCCCGTGGTGGTTTCGTAGCTCCTGATGAGACCACATTCGAGTACATCAAGGGTCGTGAATATGCACCTAAGGGTGAAGAGTGGGACAAGGCTGTGGCTTACTGGAAGACCTTGAAGAGTGGCGATGACGCTGTCTTCGACAAGGAGTTGACTTTCGAGGCAAAGGATATCGAACCACGCATCACCTATGGTACCAATCCTGGTATGGGTATCGGTATCACAGAGAATATCCCAACTCTCGATGAGATTCCTGAGGAAGAGCAGGCTGGTTTCAAGAAGAGCCTCAACTACATGGGCTTCCAGCCAGGCGAGAAGCTCGAGGGTCATCCTATCGATTATGTATTCCTGGGCGCATGTACCAACGGCCGTATTGAAGACTTCCGTGCCTTCGCTTCATTGGTTAAAGGAAAGAAGAAAGCAGACGGCGTAACAGCTTGGCTTGTACCAGGTTCTTGGTTGGTTGATAAACAAATACGTGAAGAGGGTATTGATAAGATTGTAGAGGCAGCCGGCTTCGAAATCCGTCAGCCTGGATGCTCTGCTTGTTTGGCAATGAACGATGATAAGATTCCTGCAGGCAAGTACTCTGTAAGTACATCCAACCGTAACTTCGAGGGTCGTCAGGGACCTGGTTCCCGCACTATCCTTGCCAGCCCATACGTAGCAGCAGCTGCCGCTATCACTGGTAAGATTACCGACCCAAGAGAGTTTATGTAATTTTAAATTAATAACGTACAATTAATAATGTACAATTGACAAGTACACTTATGAAACAGAAATTCAATGTAATTACATCAAGCTGCATTCCTCTTCCATTGGAGAATGTAGATACAGACCAGATCATCCCAGCCCGTTTCCTCAAGGCTATCGATAAAGAGGGTATGGGCGACAACCTCTTCCGCGACTGGCGCTACAATGCCGACGGAACTCCAAAGCCAGACTTCGTGATGAATGACCCTTCTTACAGTGGTGTCATCCTCGTAGCTGGCAAGAACTTCGGTTCCGGTTCTTCCCGTGAGCACGCTGCCTGGGCTATCGCAGGTGCAGGCTTCCGTGTAGTCATCAGCTCTTTCTTTGCTGATATCCACAAGAACAACGAGTTGAACAACCTCGTATTGCCAGTAGTAGTAAGCGAGGAATTCCTGAAGGAACTCTTCGAGAGCATCGACCAGGATCACAAGACAGAGGTAAAGGTAGATCTTCCTAACCAGACAGTCACCAATCTTGCTACCGGCAAGAGCGAGCACTTCGAAATCAACGGCTATAAGAAGCACTGTCTGGAGAATGGTTTGGACGATGTGGATTTCCTCGTTCAGAACCGTGACAAGGTTGAGGCTTGGGAAGCTCAAAACAAGTAATTATGGACGTTAACGCAAAGAGAGATAATTCCCGCATCAAGGAGATTGAGATCATGGACTGCACGCTGCGTGACGGCGAGCAGACCAATGGTGTCAGTTTCCTTCCTCACGAGAAGTTGATGATAGCAAGAATGCTGTTGCACGACATCAATGTTGATCGCATTGAGGTGGCTTCAGCGCGTGTGTCGGAAGGCGAAAAGGATGCTGTCGCTCGTATTTGCCGTTATGCCAAGACCATTGGTAAGCTGGATTCCGTTGAGGTGTTGGGATTCGTGGATAACAACAAAAGCGTAGACTGGATTGCTGAATGCGGCGGTCACGTCATCAACCTCTTGACGAAGGGTAGCTACAAGCACTGCACCCAGCAGCTCAAGATGTCGCCTGAGGAGCATCTCGCTCATATCAAGCAGACCATCGACTATGCCTTGAGCAAGGATTTCACCGTAAATCTCTACCTGGAGGACTGGTCGAGCGGAATGCGCGACAGTCGTGACTATCTCTTCACGATGATGGACGAGCTGGTGAAGTTGCCTATCAAGCGCTTCCTGCTTCCTGATACTTTGGGTATCCTGAACCCATTGCAGTGTGTGGAGTACATGCGCCAGATGGTTCGCCGTTATCCGAACTCTCACTTCGACTTCCATGCCCATAATGACTACGATTTGGCGGTGAGCAACTCGCTGGCTGCCGTGTTGAGTGGCGCCAAGGGTCTTCACGTTACCGTGAATGGTTTGGGCGAACGCTGCGGCAATGCACCATTGGCGAGTGTTCAGGTGATTCTGAAGGATATGTTCGAGGCAAAGACCAATATCAAGGAAGACCGTCTGAACGATATTTCCCGATTAGTTGAAGGATACAGCGGTATTGCCGTGGCTCCAAATACACCGGTTGTTGGAGACAACGTCTTCACCCAGGTGGCTGGCGTACATGCCGATGGCGATAACAAGGACAAGCTTTATTGCAACGATCTGGTGCCTGAGCGTTTCGGAAGACATCGTGAGTATGCATTGGGTAAGAATTCCGGTAAGGCGAACATCATCCAGAACCTCAACGAGCTGGGATTGGAGTTGACTCCAGAGCAGACCAAGGCTGTGACCAAGCGAATCACCGAACTCGGCGACCGCAAGGAACTGGTAACCCAGGACGACTTGCCATACATCGTGAGCGATGTATTGAAGCATAGCACACCTGAGGATAAGGTAAAACTGGTCAGTTACATGGTGTCTACCTCCTATGGTTTGAAGCCTATCGCTAGCGTGAAGGTAGAAATAGAGGGTAAGGAGTATGAAGACAGGAGTTCAGGCGATGGTCAGTATGATGCCTTCGTAAAGGCTCTTCGCAACATTTACAAGGTGAAGCTCGGCAAGACCTTCCCTACGCTCGACAACTATCAGGTAACCATTCCACCTGGTGGCCGTACCGATGCCCTCGTTCAGACCGTCATTACCTGGCGTGAAGGCGACCGCATCTGGCGCACCCGCGGCTTGGATGCCGACCAGACGGAGGCAGCTATCAAGGCAACGCTCAAAATGCTTAATATGTATGAGGCAGATAAGAGCGATGAACAGCCGGCATCGCCTCGAAATTTAGATATGGAATAAAAACAATTAAAAAATCAGATAAGATGAAATTAAACATTGCAGTTCTCGCCGGTGATGGTATCGGACCAGAGATTATGAAGCAGGGCGTAGCAGTAATGCAGGCCATTGCAGAGAAGTTCAACCACGAGTTTACTTACAACGAGGCTATCTGCGGCGCTCACGCTATCGACGAGGTAGGTGATCCATTCCCAGAAGAGACCTTCAAGACTTGTATGGATGCTGACGCAGTGCTCTTCGCTGCCGTTGGTGACCCACGTTTCGACAACAACCCTACAGCCAAGGTTCGTCCAGAGCAGGGTTTGCTCGCTATGCGTAAGAAGTTGGGTCTCTTTGCCAATGTACGCCCAGTGGCTACATTCGATTGCCTGCTCCACAAATCACCATTGAAGGATGAGCTCCTGAAGGGTGCTGACTTCGTAGTCATCCGCGAGTTGACTGGTGGTATGTACTTCGGTGAGAAGTATCAGGATAACGATAAGGCATACGATACAGATATCTATACCCGTCCTGAGATTGAGCGCATCCTGAAGGTAGCTTTCGAGTTTGCCATGAAGCGCAACAAGCACTTGACAGTAGTAGATAAGGCAAACGTATTGGCATCTTCTCGTCTCTGGCGTCAGATTGCCAAGGAGATGGAGCCACAGTATCCTGAGGTAAACACCGACTATATGTTCATCGACAACGCTTCTATGCGTGTGTTGACAGAGCCTACATTCTTCGATGTCATCGTTACAGAGAATACCTTCGGTGACATCCTTACCGATGAGACCTCTTGCATCACCGGTTCTATGGGCTTGCAGCCATCTAGCTCATTGGGCGAGCACACCCCATTGTTTGAGCCTGTTCATGGTTCATGGCCACAGGCAGCTGGCAAGAACCTGGCTAACCCTGTAGCTCAGATTCTTTCTGCAGCCATGTTGCTCGAACACTTCGGTTTGAACGGGGAGGGTGCCTTGATCCGCAAGGCAGTAGATGCTTCTCTCGATGCCAATGTCCGCACACCTGAAATTCAGGTTGAGGGTGGTGCTCACTATGGCACAACAGAGGTTGGCGAGTGGATTGTCAACTGGATCAAGAATGCATAAGCATAAAATGTGAATAATCATATCAAGGGCCTTATGGAGGAATCGTTTCTTCCATAAGGCTTTTTTATTTTGGTAATTGTAGTTTTTTTATATGGATAGTTGTCATATTTGCCTTTTTTTTGTTTATTTCTGGAAACCTATTTAAGTTTAATAGTTTTTTACTTGGTTGTTTGCTAAAGTATTTGTAATTTTGCAAGCATGAAAAAGAAAATGATTATATCAATGTTGTTAGGAGTTTGGGCTTTGTCTATGTCGGCTCAAAGTCAGAACGAATCTGAACGCTTAAGCAAGGACCAGGCGAAGGCTTTGAGAGATTCTCTTGCTCAGGCTACGGAAGTTCTGGCGTATTATCCGGATAGTATCGACCTTCGTCTTAAGAAGGCTGCCTGGAATATCCAGCTCAAGCAGTGGCAATATGCCAAGGACGATCTCGATAAGGTGCTGTTTCTCAACAATACCAATATCGCAGGTCTCTTTTATCGTGCCTATGTCAACGAACAGCTGCGCAGATACAACTTCGCCCGTTTAGACTATCAGAATCTGCTGGTTCTGGTGCCTGGTAATTTCCAGGCACAGCTCGGTCTCGCTCTTCTCAATCAGAAAGACAAGCATTATACCGAGGCTTATAACGGCATTAATATGCTGATAGAGCAATATCCCGACAATGCCATCGCCTATGCTGCACGTGGAGGAATGGAGAAGGAGAAGGGACAGCTTGAAGCTGCGGAATATGATTATGCCAAGGCGATGGAGCTGGATGCTGATAATGCCGATTATGTGCTGAATCATCTGGACCTGCTCATCTTGCTGAAGCGTAGGAATGAAGCCTATGCTGATTTGCAGCGGTTGATGAAGATGGGGTATTCCAAAGGGCAGTTGCTGGAGTTCTATAACAGACTGAAGAAGAAGTAGTAGTTCCATCTGATATAATCTATAGGGAAGAATAGAACAATTAGAAGATACTTGTTTATGAAGAAAATTTTTACGCAGATTGCTGAAGCTTTTGGCTGTCTCTTCCTGGCGGGCTGCGATACCGTTTTTGATGTTCATCCATACGATGTTCATGTGGATGGAGACAAGAACGTGAATGCTGCCAATATCGCCAAGATAGAAAGTGCCATCAAGTATAAGGATACCATCCGCTTTGCAATGATCAGCGATACTCATCAGTGGCTCGACGATCTGAAAAAGGAAGTGAATGATATCAACAGGCGCAAGGACAGTATCGATTTCGTACTTCACTGCGGAGATGTCACAGACTTTGGAGCTACGCAGGAATTTCAGTGGACCCGAGACAGATTGCAGAAGCTGAAGATGCCGTTTGTGGTATTGCTCGGCAATCATGACTGTCTGGGAACCGGAAACCAAACTTACGAGGTGGTTTTCGGCAAGCCGGATTTCAGTTTTATCGCCGGCAGGGTGAAGTTCGTATGTCTCAATACCAATGCCATTGAGTACGACTATTCCCGTCCTGTACCTAACTTCGATTTTATGGAAGAACAGTGCAAGGCGGATTCTGCCGATTTCGACCGTACCGTTATCTGTATGCATGCTGCTCCTTATTCAGAGCAGTTTAATAACAATGTGGCTAAGGTATTCAACTATTATACCCATCAGTTCCCTGGTCTGATGTTCTGTCTCTATGGTCATGGACATCATACCAAGCAGACCGATATGTATGGTGATGGCACGATGTATTATGAGATATGCAATGCTCCTAAGCACCAGTATTATATATTTACCATTACTCCAAAAGGCTACCGTTATGAGATTATCGATTATTAATAGACACTTCTCCTTTTCGTCAGTGAAGAGATTTTCTTCCTTGAAGAGAAGCTTATGTCTGGCTGGATGCTTTCTGGGTGCTGTTAGCTCGGCTTCTGCTGCTGAAGGCGAGATGAAGAATGACAGTATTGTTCATGATACACTGGTTGTTAATGAGCAGGGTGAACTCTCGCGTTATGACAGGCGGGTACTCAAATACCGCAAGCAATGGGATTTGCTGATTCCTACCAACGGAGCGATACAGATTTGTGGTAATATGGGTGTGTTTTCCCTGGGCCTCGGATGGGATTATGGCAAGCATCGCCAATGGGAGACGTTTGTGATGCTCGGATATATTCCCCGTTTTGATTCTGACGATTCGAAACTGACACTCACGATCAAGGAGAATTTCATTCCCTGGCACCGTGATATCGGTAAGGGATGGTGGTTTGAACCGTTGGAGTGCAGCATCTATTTCAATACCATCTTCGGACATGATTTCTGGACCAAGCAGCCTACCAAGTATGAAAACGGCTATTATCCGTTCTCTACCCGTATCCGTCCTAACATCGCCTTCGGTGAGCGCTTCAGATACAATATCCCGCACAATATGCGTAAGCGCATCAAGAGCATTACGTTCTTTTATGAGTTGGGAACCAATGATATCTATACCATGCGTTTCATACGTAATGGCAATGGCAACTTCTGGGACATCTTCGGTCTTTCCCTGGGCGTCAAGATGCAATATTTATAATGTTTCAGGAACTTCCCAAGGGTTCTTGAAAAACTAAAGGCTTCATCAGCCGTTTCTTCGGAGAATTAAATTCCTCTCTCTTCGAAGAAATGGTTGATGAGGTTGATGATTCTGTCCAGTTCTTCCTGCTTCAATGTAGAATTGCAGGGAAGGCTGATTTCCTGCTGCGCTATCCGTTCCGTTACAGGGAACGAAAGATGGTTCCATTCCGGATAGCAAGGCTGCTGATGAGGCGGAATAGGGTAGTGACACACGGTCTGCACCCGATGCTCTGAAAGGTAATCGCGCAGTTCATCCCGTTTTTCTGTCAGGAAAGGGAAGACATGCACCACATTTTCTGATTCCTCCTTATATAGTTCTTGCGGAATGCAATGCTCTACTATCTTTTTGTCGAGTTTGGAAAGATAGTATTGGGCTTTCTGGAATCTGTCTTTCGCCTCTCCGTATGGATTCTTCAGCTTGACGCAGAGCACGGCAGCCTGGAGCTCTTCCATTCTCGAATTGAGTCCCTGATAATTGTATTCGTATTTGCTCACCCTGCCATAGTCGCGGAGGGAAGTGATGACCTCTGCCAGCTTCCTGTCGTTGGTGGTGATGGCTCCTGCATCGCCCAATGCGCCCAGGTTCTTGCCCGGATAGAAGCTGTGAGCGGCTGCATCACCGATATTGCCCGTATGAATGCTTTCCCCGTTGACTTCGTTTTTCTCTCCCAGCATCTGGCAGGCAAAAGCCTGCGCATTGTCTTCAAACAGCAATAAGTGATGTTTCCGGCAGAGTTCCTGCATCAGGGGCGTTACAGACAGCTTGCCGTATAGATGGACCGTCAGTAGCGCCTTGGTCTGGGGTGTGATGTGCTGTTCGATGAGTCGCTCATCTATCTGCAGGGTGTCCAGCCGTGCATCAATGAGCACAGGCTTCAGTCCTACGCTAGTGATGGCAAGGATGGTGGCATAGTAGGTATTGGCAGGCACGAGAATCTCGTCGCCCTTCTGCAGTCTGCCCAGTTCCATTTCGCCTATGAGAATGAGTTTTAGGGCATCCAGTCCGCATCCGCATCCTATGCTGTATTCTGAGCCGATGAATGCTGCATATTCTTCTTCAAACTGCTTCAGGGCTTTGCCGTGCAGATACCAGCCGCTGTCTAATACCTGGGCAATGGCATTGTTGATTTCCGGCTGATATTGGTCATTGATGGCTTTCAGGTCTAGATACTTGATTTCCTTTTCTGCTGCCGTCAATCGCAATACTACGGTTTCTTCTGTGAAATCTGTCAGCTGATACGGACAGTCTGCCGTAATCAGGGCTCCCTCGTTTGGATTATCAAGCAAGGTTTCTGCTCCGGTTCCGTCCTGTTCTATTACCCGAAGGGTAAAGTGACCGGCGAGTGCTACCAGCATGGTTTCTCTCTGATTCTGGGTGATGACGGTGTATTTCGGTGAAAACCATTCCGTATTTCCTATTTCAAAAGGCACATGGGTATTTTCCTCAGCGACGACAAGTGTGCCGCGAGGGTCATATATCTTTTGTAACTTGATGATGTCTATTTTCTTATTCATATATAATATAACGTCTGAAAAGGGAGTATATTATATGGGAGGGTTATAAAAAACTAAGAGCAGCTACCTTCGCAGGCAACTGCTCACATTCAATAGGTATTAGTTTTCTTTAAGGTAAAAAGATTGTATTCAGGATAACGTTTGCAAAGGTACATATTTTTTTTTAAATAAAAGAATAAAACTTAAAGTATTTTTTGATTACTCATCATTTTTTTTTTAATGTAGTAAGTTCAGATACTTTTTTAGAAATTATTTTATTTATTCATCATATGCCCCTTGTAATATTGTTTTGTTGCCACACGCCCTGTTGGGTCATTTTGTTGCCACACGCTCTTTCAGGGCGAGTGGAGCAAACTGGATTTGTTGGTTCAGAGGTGAGTGGGATATAAACGAAAAAAAAGGAAATTCAAATGAATGAATTTCCTTTTTTTCTGAAGAGGTGTCTAGCGGAGTCGAACCGCTCTACACGGTTTTGCAGACCGTTACCTAACCGCTCGGTTAAGACACCATTTATAAGCGAAGCAACCATTTCTGAATTGCGAGTGCAAAGGTACTATTTTTATTTGGTTCCACCAAATTTTTCATCTACTTTTTTCAAAAAACTTTCATTTTTTATTGTTTTCCCCTTGTTTTCTCTGTTTTTACTTCAGATTTTCTCTTTTTCTGTTCACATTTTTCCAGAAAAGGGCAGTTGGCGCATTTGAAGTCCTTACACGTCTTGGCTTTCCGGTAAGTTTTATAAATGCGATTGGCGGTATACATCACGCATACCGCCAATATCAATAGAATTAACACGTTTTGTGTCATTTATAAAATGTATGAATTGATGATTCTACTTTAACCTACGGCATTGTAGCCGTTGGTAGAGTTCTTGCGCATGATGTCACGGATGTTCATCTCCTTGAAACCATTCTCGCGCTGGATCTCTTCCAGTTCCTTCTCCTCTTCCAGATCCTTTTCAGAACGGGTAAAGGTGAAAGCCTTATACTTAAACTCTGCGATAGCCCATCCTACGATGGCTACCACAACTAATGCGATAAATCCTACTAAAGCGTTCATTTCCTTATCTATTATTTAATAATGTGTAAATTCCTTTTTTTATTCTCACTACTTCCAGTTTTGGGAATCCTCTGTTAGTAGTCGTCGTCAGCAACATCTTCTGCATCGTCAAGACCGAGATTCTCCGGGTCTTCGAATGTAGTGCGATAACTCTCTTCGGTCAACTTGTCGTCGTCGAAGGCATCATCGTCCTCGTCAGGATCGTTGTAGTGATCCTCAATCTCTGGTGCATCCTCATCGTCGTCATCGATGTCCTCGATATCGTCCTCACGGTCCAGCTCGTCTTCATCCATGAATTTCATGCGGATCTTCTCAACCTTTGGCTTCTCCTTAGCGAAGATTGCTTCCACCCATGTACCCTTTGGTACAACGAGTACTTCATAATCATCGGCAAGTTTCTTCTCGTACAAGCCACCTGGTTTCTTCAGGCGGTCCTTAGGAAGGGTAGTGGTACTGATATCAAAGTTGCTCTCGATGATGTCCTGGATGCTCTGTGGCAAGCTTTCCCATCCGCCACCGAAGTTGCGCTCCAGCAGCTCGATGAGCTTGCTGGCTGTAATATGGCCTACGTTCTCGTATGTCAGGTCGGTAACGCGCATGATAGGACGCTTCTTGATGGCATACTTCACGTTCTGGTCATCGATACGGAAGGTACCGATCTTGAAGCCACGTTCTGTTAACTTATCCAGCACCTCTGGGCGATCGACGGTAATCTTCTCCATTTCGAATGCGCTGCGGATAGTGTCTAGATACTTACGCTGGTTGTCCTTCAGGTCGTTGTCTTTCTCGGCAGCTTCCCAAAGGCGGAAAACATCGTTCTCCTGCACTTCCCATACACTACTCTTTGTGAGAGTCTTGAGTGTTATAACTTTGTCTTTTTTCATTGTCTACTATATTTTGATTGCAAAATTAAGTACTTCTTTTTATATATCCAAATTTTCCAGCCTATTTTTTTATTTTTCATTGTATTTTTTGTGTCGGTTTCGTTTTTTTTATTACCTTTGCAGTATGAGTGAACCATTAGCTGAAAGAATGAGGCCTCACACGCTTGCTGATTATGTCGGTCAGAAGCATCTCGTTGGTGAGGGAGCCGTCCTGCGCATGATGATAGATGCAGGGCGTATATCTTCTTTTATCCTATGGGGACCACCGGGAGTGGGAAAGACTACCTTGGCGCAGATTGTGGCGCAGACCTTGAAGGTGCCTTTCTATACACTCTCTGCGGTGACCAGTGGCGTAAAGGATGTGCGTGAAGTGATAGAAAGGGCAAAGAACGGAAGATTCTTCAATTCCGCTTCACCTATTTTATTTATAGATGAGATTCACCGATTCTCCAAGAGTCAGCAGGACTCTCTCCTGGGAGCGGTAGAAAAAGGAATCGTTACCCTGATTGGTGCTACTACGGAGAACCCTTCGTTCGAAGTCATCAGACCGTTGCTCTCCAGATGTCAGCTCTATGTCCTGAAACCTTTGGAAAAGGAAGATCTAGAAGGACTGCTGAATCGTGCCATTACGGAGGATGTGGAACTGAGGGAAAAGCATATTGAACTGAAGGAGAAGGGTGCCTTGCTGAGATATAGTGGTGGTGATGCCCGCAAGCTGCTCAATATCCTTGAACTCGTGGTTGAATCGGCTGGGTCGGATGATGTGGTCATTACCGACCAGATGGTGGTACACCAGTTGCAGCAGAATCCGCTGGCTTACGACAAGCAGGGAGAGATGCATTATGACATCATCTCCGCTTTTATCAAGAGTATCCGTGGCAGTGATCCTGATGCGGCTCTCTATTGGATGGCACGTATGATAGAGGGTGGAGAAGACCCGCAGTTCATCGCCCGAAGGGTGGTTATCAGTGCCAGCGAGGATGTGGGACTGGCTAATCCGAACGCCCTGCTGCTGGCGAATGCCGCCTTTGATACGGTGATGAAGATTGGCTGGCCTGAGGCTCGTATCGCACTTGCCGAGGCTGTAGTTTATCTAGCCACCAGTCCTAAGAGCAATAGTGCCTATCTGGGCATCAATGATGCCATTGCTACCGTTAAGCAGACGGGCAATCTGCCTGTGCCTCTGCATCTCAGGAATGCGCCTACCAAGCTGATGAAGGACCTTGGCTATCATGATGGCTACAAGTATCCTCACGATTATCCGGGGCATTTCACCGAGCAGCAGTATCTGCCGGATGAAATCAGAAATTCGCGATTCTGGTATCCGCAACATTCTCCTTCTGAGGAACGACTCTATAACTGGATGGTAACCTGCTGGGGAGAGCGGTTTAAGGATTAACAATTTATAAATGATAATTTACAATTTATAATTGATATTTTTAATTGATAGAAAATCATATAATTGAAAACAACTAACTGTTACGAGAAAAATGACTATTCATAATGACCCGGAACTGGTGATGACGCTTCAGAGTGTCATTGAGTTCATAGGAACCTTTGCGTTTGCCCTTTCGGGCATCCGACTTGCCGCCACCAAGCATTACGACTGGCTGGGCGGATTTGTGTGTGGTGTGGCTGTTGCCATCGGTGGCGGAACCATCCGTGATGTGATGTTGGGTCTGACTCCTTTCTGGATGTCGAGTCCAATCTATCTTCTGTTTACGCTGCTGGCTCAGCTAGTAGTCATCGTCTGCCATCATTATCTGAAGCGTCTCGACAATACCTGGTTTCTTTTCGATACGCTCGGTCTGGCGCTTTTCAATATTGCAGGAATCCAAAAGACCCTTGATTGCGGCTTCCCGTTCTGGGTGGCAATCATCATGGGTTGTATTACGGGTTCTTTCGGTGGAGTAATCCGTGATGTGCTTCTCAATGAGGAGCCGGTTATCTTCCGCAAGGAGATTTATGCGATGGCTTGCGTCATCGGTGGTCTCGTCTACTGGGGATTCAGTTGTCTGGACGTGAGTCTCTACGTAACGGTGGTTGCTTCCTTCGTTACTGTATGTGCCATCCGTCTGCTTGCAGTGAAATACCACATCTCGCTGCCTACATTGCGGGATGAGGATGAGAAGGATAATTAAATAATTAAACATTAAACAATACTACATGAGAAGAGAGAAAATCTTTGGATTGCTGATTCTGGCGATGATGCTGATGTTTCAGACTTCGCTGATGGCACAAAACAAGCGAGAGTTTCGTGGCGCATGGATACAGTGTGTCAACGGACAGTATTTAGGTAAGAGTACGCAGCAGATTCAGGCTATGCTCACCAGACAGCTGGATGAATTGCAGAAGGATGGTGTGAATGCCATCATCTTCCAGGTGCGTGCTGAGTGTGATGCGCTCTATGCCAGTGAGTATGAACCATGGAGCCGTTATCTGACGGGTGTGCAGGGAAAAGCTCCTTCTCCTTACTGGGATCCGCTGCAGTGGATGATTGAGCAGTGCCACAACCGTGGTATGGAACTTCATGCATGGATCAATCCGTTCCGTGCCAAGCACAGTTCTACTCCTTATGCCACTCTCTCACCAAAGAGTGTTGTCAAGCAGCAGCCTGAACTTTGCTTCAAGTATGACAACCTGGTGCTTCTCAATCCGGCTTTGCGAGAGGCTACTGAGTATACTTGCCGTATTGCAGCTGATATTGTAGGAAGATATGATATCGATGGATTCCATATTGATGATTATTTCTATCCTTATCCTGTAGCAGGCAAGCAGATTCCGGATCAGGCGCTCTACAGACAGCATCCTAGAGGATTCCGCAATATCGGTGATTGGCGCCGTGACAATGTAAGCCGATTTGTTCAGGAATTGGGTGAAACCATTCATACCATCAAGCCTTGGGTGAAGTTTGGTGTTTCTCCTTTCGGTATTTATCGCAACAAGCGTACCGATCCTAACGGTTCTGAGACCTACGGCTTGCAGAACTATGATGATCTCTATGCTGATGTGTTGCTCTGGGTGAACAATGGATTTGTTGACTATACCGTGCCTCAGCTGTATTGGGAAATTGGCAACAAGGCGGCAGACTATAAGACGCTCATCACCTGGTGGAACAAGCATGCCGGCAACCGTCCTCTCTATATTGGTGAAGACATTGAGCGTACTGCCAAGCATGCTGATCCTGGAAATCCTCGCAGTCATCAGTTGCCTGCCAAGCACCGTCTGCACCAGCAGATGAGCAATGTGCAGGGTACTGTGTTATGGTATGCTAAGACTGCCGCTGATAATGTGGGCAATATTGGCCATACGCTCCGCAACAATTATTGGAAGTATCCGGCTCTTCCTCCATTGATGCCTTTCCTGGATGATAAGGCTCCTAAGGGAGTGAAGGGAATGAAGTTGCACTGGACTGAATTTGGTCCGCTGCTTGTATGGAAAGCTCCAAAATGGAAAAAGAAGAAATGGGGTGATGAAGCGAATCGTTTTGCTGTCTACCGTTTCGGAATGGGAGAGAAGATAGATCTCCGTAATGTGAAGGCTTTGCAGAAGATAACCTACAATCCTTTCTATAAGGTGAAGTACGAGAAGGGAAAACAGTATGTTTATGTAGTGACAGCTCTTGACAGAGTAGGTAATGAGAGCAAGGGAAAGAAAGTCAAGGTTTCATTCTAGCTTCATTCGGTTAATCCGATGATATGATTAAAAAGCCCCGGAAGTCTGATAATGACTTCCAGGGCTTTTACTATATATAGAAACTAAATGTTAGTTCTTGAAACTGTGGATAGGAGCTGGGATGCGACCTAAACGGTTGATAAATGCCTCGCAGCTGAACTTGTTCACTGGCATGATAGGAGCGTGACCCAGCAAGCCACCGAAGTCTACATTGTCACCAACCTTCATTCCTACAACAGGGATGACGCGGACGGCTGTGGTCTTCTGGTTGACCATACCGATAGCAGCCTCGTCGGCAATGATGCCGGAAACTGTTGTGGCAGGAGTATCTCCCGGAATGGCAATCATATCGAGACCTACAGAACATACGCAGGTCATAGCCTCCAACTTTTCGATGGTCAGTGCACCCGCCTCAACGGCATTGATCATACCCTGGTCTTCACTGACAGGAATGAAAGCACCGCTCAAACCGCCAACGTATGATGACGCCATGATACCGCCCTTCTTTACCTGATCGTTCAGGAGAGCAAGAGCTGCTGTAGTTCCAGGAGCGCCTGCATGCTCAAGACCGATGAGTTCGAGGATATCAGCAACACTGTCACCGATGGCAGGAGTAGGAGCCAGAGAGAGGTCGATGATGCCGAATGGTACGTTGAGACGGCGTGAAGCCTCCTTAGCAACCAACTGACCTACACGGGTAATCTTGAAGGCTGTGCGCTTGATGGTTTCGCAGAGAACCTCGAAGCTTTCGCCCTTCACCTTCTCCAATGCATACTTTACTACACCCGGACCGCTGACACCAACGCTTACTACAGCATCAGCCTCTGAAACACCGTGAAAGGCACCAGCCATGAATGGGTTGTCATCAGGAGCATTGCAGAGAACGACAAGCTTGGCGCAGCCCAAAGAACCCTTTTCCTTGGTAGCTTCAGCCGTATCCTTGATGATTTCTCCCATCAGACGGACAGCATCCATGTTGATTCCGGTCTTAGTAGAACCCACGTTGACAGAGCTGCAGACGAAATCTGTCTGAGCCATTGCCTGTGGGATAGACCGGATAAGGAGTTCATCGCTCTTGCTCATACCCTTGCTTACGATGGCAGAGTAACCACCGAGGAAGTTGACACCGAGTTCCTTGGCACACTTGTCGAGGGTCTTGGCAATCTTCACGTAGTCGTCTGTAGTCTTGCATGCAGAGCCTCCTACCAGAGAGATAGGAGTGATGGAGATACGCTTGTTGACGATAGGCACTCCAAATTCCTTGGAAATATCTTCGCCCGTCTTCACCAGGTTCTTAGCGAGTCGTGTAATCTTATTATGTATATTCTGACAGAGTTCCTCCACATCGGTAGAAGCGCAGTCCAGGAGATTGATACCCATGGTGATGGTGCGCACATCGAAGTTTTCCTGCTCTATCATCTTATTGGTTTCGATAACCTCAGATATATTGATCATATTTTCAAAATTTAGCTATTGATTATAAACTTTTGGATTCTTGCTTAGATTCTGTGCATCATGTTAAAGATTTCCTCGCGCTGGCATTTCACCTGCACGCCGAGTTCCTTACCCACGTTGGCAAGTTCATCAGCAACCTCTTCAAACGATTTTGTCATCTTGCCCATATCTACAATCATCATCATGTTAAAATACTCCTGTACGATAGTCTGAGAGATATCAAGAATGTTGATGCTGTTCTCTGCCAAATAAGTACAAACTTTGGCGATGATACCAACGGTATCCTTTCCCACTACTGTAATAATCGTTCTGTTCATGATTATAGCTTTTTATTGTTATACTTTTGTTCTTAATATGTTTTATGCCACAAAAGTACAACTATTTTGTCAGACTGCCAAATAAAAAAAAGAAAACTTGCAAAATAACAGATATTTTGCAAGTTTTCTCTGCTTGTATTCTAAATAATTGATACTTCTAATTATTTGATACCTCTTTCATTCAATGCCTTTGAATATTTAGCAGCATTCTGCAGGTGCTCCTGATAAGTGCGTGCAAAATTATGGGTGCCGCTGAAATCCTCCTTGGCGCACATGTAGAGATAATCGTGCTTGACGAGGTTGAGAACAGCGTCAATGCCAGCTACTGAAGGGATGCGGATAGGTCCTGGTGGCAATCCCGGATTCACATAGGTATTGTATGGACTCTTGATGCGCAGCAGATTGTTGTAAATGCGCTTCAGGTCGAATCGCTTCCAGGCGTATTTGATGGTTGGATCTGCCTGCAGCGGCATTCCTTCCGGATATTCTGCATTGCGCAGCTTGAAGCGGTTGTAGTACATTCCGGCAATCATCGGCTTCTCGCCGTTGTTGGCAGTTTCTTCGTCCACGATGCTTGCGATGGTGATGACTTCTATCGGAGTCAGCTGCAGAGCCTTTGCCTTCTGCGTACGGTCTTCATTCCAGAACTTCTCGCTTTCCTTCTTCATTCGGTCGAGCAGTTTTTCTACGGATGAGTTCCAGTAGATGTCGTAGGTGTTCGGGATGAACATGCAGGCGATGGTGGTGGTGTCGTAACCATACTTCTCGCAGGTAGCCTCATCGGTCAGCGCCTGGAGAATGGAGGTGCTGTCTATCATCAGCTTCTTGCTGAGTTCTACCGACAGCTTGTCTAGTGTACGTACGGAAGGCAGTGTGAGGTTGATTGGTTCCTGCAGTCCGTTCTTCATGTGTCGCCACACCTTCAGTGCGCCTTCTCCCGGATGGATGGCGTAGCGTCCGGTATGGATATGCTCCGCATATCCGAAGTGATGGGTCAGGGTCTTGAATGCCTGATACGGGAAACTGTTGGCTATCGGTTCCACCTTTTTATATACAGAGTCTATATTGTCGTCTGTGTCAATATAGACATACTGCGTATTGCTGCTCTTCGAGAAAGAGGAGAAGCAGTAGAGGTAACCAACAATGGCAACTATCACGATGCATGCGATGGCACCGTAGAGATAGAGCTTAGAAACTGATTTTTTCATTTTCTTTGTATTCATTTTTGTTTTGCTTCACTTTTTTCTGTTCAATCCTATCATAAACATGATATTGCGTTCTTATCTGCAAAAGTACTGCAAAAATGGGAAATGGCAAAGTATCGTCAATTAAATTAGGTTAAAAAGCCTCTCTCGTTGTCAATTTCTTATGTTTCTCTTTTTCTCTTTCAAAAAAAATATTTACTTTTGCGGTCGACATACGGAATTTCTGTGCGATGGGGATACTGATGGTTTCCAGCACAGTGATTTGTTGAATCAATAAGAATAACTAGGAGAAAGAAAGCATGAAGATAAATTTTTCTTTACCATATAAGGCTCATTGGGGCGAGATGCTATGTGTGAATCTCACCTTTTATTCTTCAAGGGGAGCCAGTCTGGAGGTGAAACTCCTGATGAATACCCAGGATGGTTATCACTGGATGGTGGAAACTTCTACCCGTGAAAACCGCCAGCATCCCTTTGATCTGATTTACTATTATTATACGGTGGTTGATGAAGACGGCAAGGTGCTCCGTACGGAATCGGTTGATTCGCCGAGAGTATACGTATATGATTCTTCCAAGAGTTATATCTTTGACGATTTCTGGCTGGAGGAGAAGTTGGCAGCCCGCATGGCTACAGCTATCGGCAGAACTCCCAAAGTGGATGTGGAATCGTATGAGCGCATGGAATGTATGCCGCTCTTCGGCGAGACAATCATCTTCAAGGTTCATGCTCCCCGTCTGCACGAAGGTGAAGCGATTGCCTTATTGGGCAATCATCCTACGCTGGGCAACTGGAACATCGATCATTTCCTGCAGATGAAGTCTCTGGGCAAGCATGAATGGGTATTGTCGGTCAATGTGGCTCCGATTGATGCTCCGATAGAATTCAAGTACATCATTGTGAATACGGACACCCAGCGATTCAAGCGCTGGGAGTATGGTGGAAACCGTACGCTTGACGAGCGTATCTATCAGGGCGAGGTTCATGTGCTTCATGGCGGTGATTTCCGCATCAAGAAGTTCCCGCCACATGCTCAGTTTGACTTTGAAACATACGTCTTCGACCTTGACGGCACCCTGATTTCTTCTCTTGCAGATCTGGCTTCCAGTTGCAATTATGCCCTGCGGACGAATCAGTTGCCTGAGCGTTCCATTGAAGAAGTGAGAATGATGGTGGGCAACGGTGTGAAGTTGCTGATGGAGCGTGCGATAGGAAAGGAACGGCTGGAGTCGGGCGAGGTGGATTTCGACCGCGTGTTCCAGGACTTCCGAAATCATTATATGGTTCATAATCTGGACGAGACTGCTCCTTATCCTGGAATCATGGACATGCTGAAAGAGCTGAAGGCGCGCGGCAAGAACATCGCCGTGGTCAGCAACAAGTTCTATGCTGCTACGGAGGAACTCTGCCGCCATTTCTTCGGAGACCTTGTAGACGTAGCCATCGGTGAACGGGAGGGCATTGAGAAGAAGCCGGCTCCGGACACCGTGAACGAAGCACTCAGACTGTTGCATGCGGACAGGGAGACAGCCGTATATATTGGTGACAGTGATGTGGACGTGATGACGGCACGCAACAGTCACATGCCTTGCATCAGCGTGCTCTGGGGCTTCCGCGACTGCGATTTCCTGTCAGAGCATGGGGCAACCATCTATGTCAGTGCTCCTGACCAGCTGCTCTGATGATTGTCGGATATTATATAAAAAGTATTGATGAGCATCATACAGAATGCTCATCAATATAGGTTTTTACAACATCGCTGAAGGTGTCAGAGATAGGAATGCCCAGCGATCCGTATATCAGCTTGCCCCGTTCGATGACGTTGAACTTGGTCATGTTGGCAAGATAGGAACGGTGTATTCTTCTGAATTTCTCTTTCGGAAGTCGTTCTTCCAGATGCTTGAGGTTGCCCAGGGTGGATACGTTCTCCATTCCTTCCAGATGGAAGAGAATGTAATCTTTCAGGCTTTCTACGAAGAGAATCTTATCGAACGGAATGCGTACATATTTATAATCGCTCTTCACGATCAGGAACTTGTCGCGTTTGATAGGATTGTATTTGTCGTCTTGCATGTAGGAGTCGAAAACCTTCTTGCAGGAGTCCATGAAGTCAGGATAGCTGATAGGCTTCAGCAGATAGTCGAAAGCGTGCACCTTGTAGGCTTCGATGGCATACTCCTTGAAGGCTGTAGTGAAGATGATCTTGACGTTCTTAGGTACCACCTTGGCGAATTCCAGTCCACTGATTTGCTGCATGTGGATGGCCAGGAACAGGATGTCGAGATGACAGTGGCGTATGCCGTCTACTGCATCAATGGCAGAAGGGTAGGCGCCGATAAGATTCAGCGTAGGTGTTTCGTCTACGTATTTCTTCAACTGCTCCAGGGCAGTAGGATCTTCATCTATAATTGCACAGTTTAAAATCATAAGCGTTTGTTGTGGTTTAAAATATATTTTTCGGTATAAACGCATTTCTTATTTATATATTGTATTGTGTTTCGATTTTTTTGCGTTAATAATTATTTTTCTTCTTATAAACTTAAATTTGTTTAATCTATTTGGTCATTTGACGAAAAACTTATAACTTTGGGGATTGAAACATGAGATTACTGTATATGAAAAAGAAATATAATAAGAAATCTATAGCAGACAACGTCAATCAGTCATCTTCGGCGTGTAGATTTTTCTGGCAGAACGGAAAGCAGATGCTTCTGGCGTTGGCTCTCTGTCTCAGTCCGTTGTCTGCCTTTGCCCAGAAGATTTCGCTGGGTTCCTGCATCACCCGTGACGGTGGTCAGTACAAGGGCGAAATGGTAAGCGGAAAGCCTCAGGGCAAAGGTGCTGCCGTCTATCCGAACGGCGATACTTACGAAGGCGCTTACCAGAAAGGAAAGCGTGAAGGATATGGCGTATATACTTTCTCTGACGGTGAAAAGTATGAAGGTCAGTGGATGCAGGACCAGCAGCATGGCAAGGGTACTTTCTATTTTCAGAATAATAACAAGTATGTAGGACTCTGGTTCAGAGACTTCCAGCACGGTCATGGAGTCATGTATTATTATAATGGTGACAGATACGACGGCGACTGGTATAAGGACAAGCGACAGGGTAGAGGAACCTATACCTATTCCAATGGTGCCCAGTATAAGGGACAGTGGATGAACGACATGAAGAATGGCAACGGTTTCTTCAATTGGGGTGACGGTACTACCTACGACGGTCAGTGGGTGAACAACCAGCGTTCCGGAAAAGGCGTATTCAAGTATGCTGACGGTGATGTCTACAATGGCGACTGGAAGGATGATATCCAGGACGGCAAGGGAATCTACAAATTCCACAACGGTGATGTCTATGAAGGCGATTATGTTCAGGGCGAACGTACCGGTGAAGGCATTTTCCGTTCGATGAACGGCTCCAAGTATACAGGACAGTTTCTCGACGGTCAGCGTTCCGGTCAGGGTACTTTCGTATGGAAGAACGGAGACATCTATGTTGGTTCCTGGAAGGATGACCTGCAGAACGGAAGGGGCAAGCTGACCAAGAAGAACGGTGATATTTACGAGGGTGAATTCCGCAACGGTCATGTAGAGGGCAATGTGGTGATTCACTATGCCGACGGTCGCCGCTTCAAGGGAAACTACCGCAAGGGCAAGCGCGAAGGAGCCTGCATTGAGGAAGATAAGAACGGCAAGCGTTTCGAGGGCAACTATCGCAACGACATGCGTGACGGCAGATTCGTAGAGAAAGACCGCAATGGTCAGGTTACAGCCAAGGGAACCTACGAAAACGGCAAGCGTTTCGAAGATTAATCGAATTAAATAGAACTAATAAAGAAGATTAATCGGAAAAATAGGAATAATAAAGAAATAATAAATAGGAATAATATGAATTAATAACGAGATACTGAAGAGCGAACATATCATAAAGTTCAATGTTCAATGTTCAATGTTCCGAGTTCAAAGTTCCATGTTCAAATCTCAAAATTCAAAGTAAGACTATGATAGTTGATACATTAGACAATTTGGAGAGATATATTTCTCTCAATCCACTCTTCCCGGAAGTGGTGAAGTTTATTAAGGAGAACGATCTCACTCAGCTTGAGGCAGGTAAGCATCCTATTCAGGGCGCCGACCTTTTTCTGAATATTGCTGAGGCTCAGGGTAAGAACGAGGAGGATGCTGTTATCGAGACTCATCGCAAGATGATCGATATCCAGATTCCACTTGATAATGAGGAAACCTACGGATATACTCCTTTGAAGGACCTTCCAGAGGTAGAGTACAACGAGGCAAAGGATATTACCAAGTATCCTGGCGTGAAGGCGCAGACGCTCGTTACCTGCAAGCCGGGTCAGTTTGCCATCTTCTGGCCAGAGGACGGTCATCAGCCATGTATCGGCAAGGGCGCCATCCACAAGGCTATCTTCAAGATCAAGGCTTAATCTGGGCAAGTTCACAATCGAATACACATAAATATAAATATTTAAATCTATAATCCATGGCAACAGAAAAGAAGACTACAGCTAAGAAGACAACAGCCAAGAAGGCAGCCTGCAAGAAGACTGCCTGCAAGAAAACAACCAAGGCTGCTACTGTTAAACATATAGGACTTGTAAAGAACGATCCTTACCTGGCAGACTACGAGGATGCTATCCGTGGCCGCCACGACCACGTGCTCTGGAAGATGGGCCAGCTTACCAACAACGGCAAGACCACCCTGAGCGATTTTGCCAATGGCTTCGAATACTTCGGCCTTCACAAGACAGAGAAGGGATGGGTGTTCCGTGAGTGGGCGCCTAACGCTACAGATATCTATCTCATCGGCGATTTCAACGACTGGAAGGAGACAGAGAAGTATCGTGCCAAGAGACAGAAGAACTCAGGCAACTGGGAGCTGAAGCTTCCTGAGAAGGCATTGAAGCACGGTGACCTCTATAAGATGAAGGTGCACTGGGAAGGTGGCGAAGGCGAGCGAATCCCTGCATGGGCTCAGCGCGTAGTACAGGATGAGCAGACCAAGATTTTCTCTGCGCAGGTTTGGAATCCAGAGCCTTACAAGTGGAAGAAGAAGACTTTCAAGGCTAAGACCACTCCGCTCTTGATTTATGAGTGCCATATCGGTATGAGCCAGGATGCAGAGAAGGTTGGAACCTATACTGAGTTCAAGGAGAATGTATTGCCTCGCATCATCGAGGACGGTTACAACTGCATCCAGATCATGGCTATCCAGGAACATCCATATTATGGTTCTTTCGGTTATCATGTGAGCAGCTTCTTTGCAGCTAGCAGCCGTTTCGGTACTCCAGAAGAGTTGAAGGATCTCATTGATACTGCCCATCAGAACGGTATTGCCGTCATCATGGACATCGTCCACTCTCATGCAGTGAAGAACGAGTTGGAAGGTCTTGGTAATCTTGCCGGCGATCCTAACCAGTATTTCTATCCTGGCGACCGTCATGAGCATCCTGCCTGGGACAGCCTCTGCTTCGACTACGGCAAGAACGAGGTAATCCACTTCCTGCTGAGCAACTGCAAGTACTGGCTTACAGAGTTCCATTTCGACGGCTTCCGCTTCGATGGTGTAACTTCTATGCTGTATTACAGCCATGGATTGGGTGAGGCATTCTGCAACTACGGCGATTACTTCAACGGTCATGAGGACGATAACGCCATCTGTTATCTTACCCTTGCCAACAGTCTGATTCATGAGGTGAACAAGAATGCGATTACTATTGCCGAGGAGGTGAGCGGAATGCCAGGACTGGCAGCCAAGTTTGAAGACGGCGGCTATGGCTTCGACTACCGCATGGCGATGAACATTCCTGACTACTGGATCAAGACCATCAAGGAATTGAAGGATGAAGACTGGAAGCCATCCAGCATCTTCTGGGAAATCAAGAACCGCCGTGCCGACGAGAAGACCATCTCATACTGCGAGAGTCATGACCAGGCACTGGTAGGCGACAAGACCATCATCTTCCGTCTCATTGATGCTGATATGTACTGGCATTTCAAGAAGGGAGATGAGAACTATGTTGCCCACCGCGGTATTGCCCTTCACAAGATGATCCGTCTGGCTACAGCATCCACCATCAATGGCGGTTACCTGAACTTCATGGGTAATGAGTTCGGTCATCCGGAATGGATTGACTTCCCTCGCGAGGGTAATGGCTGGAGCTATAAGTATGCCCGTCGCCAGTGGAACCTGGTAGACAATAAGGAATTGTGCTACCACTACTTAGGCGATTTCGATAAAGCAATGCTCAAGACGATTACGAGCGAAAAGAATTTTAACAAGACACCAGTTGTAGAGATTTGGCACAATGATGGAGATCAGGTTCTAGCCTACATGCGAGGCGACTTGCTCTTCGTGTTCAACTTCTCGCCAACCCGTTCGTTTACCGATTACGGTTTCCTGGTTCCTACAGGCGCCTACAGCGTAGTGCTTGATACGGACAACAAGGCATTCGGCGGCAACGGCTTGAATGATGATGAGCTGACCCATCTCACGACTTACGATCCACTTTACGTGAACGACCGCAAGGAGTGGCTGAAGCTCTATCTGCCAGCCCGTACAGCATTGGTGCTGAAGAAAAATTAATGTAGATAAATTTTATGGGAAATAAAAAGAATAGCACAGCGAAGATGCACTTCGCTTGTGCTATTGTCTTTATCATTTTTGTTTATTGCTACCTGGCTTTTTACCAGGCAGATGTATTAGCCGTTGCCCAGCATGTGCTGAGTGATGGTAAAACCGACTATAGCTATACAGTCGCCCCGCTGCTGATTACGTTGGTACTTTATGTCTTGCAGTTGGGCGTCTATGCGTTAACTCAGGTAAAGCGCCGCTTTCATGCTCTTACGTATTTTCCTTCCTTCCTGATTCTCACCATCATCACCGACATTCCTACGGATGTGGATATTCATCATTCCCTCGGTGCCTGGTGGATTGTGGCTCCCTTGTGCCTTCTGGCTTTCGGCGGAGCGGTATGGGTCATCAGGCAACTGGAACCTTTGGAGCAGGAGCCTCATAGCAGCGGCTGGCTTTCCAAGTATATGTGGATCAACCTCTTCCAGATGGTGGTGATGATTGTCGTGATGAGCTTTGTGGCAAGCAACGACCGTCTGTTCCATGAACGTATGAAGATGGAGCGGTTGATGAAGCAGAAGAATTATGCTGAGGCGCTGAAGGTGGGCAGAAAGTCCTTGCAGACCGATTCCTCGCTGACCATGCTGCGCATAGCTTGTCTGCATCATACGGGTGAACTTGCTGACAAGCTGTTTTCCTATCCGCTGGTTGGTGGCAGCAAGGCAATGTTGCCCGACAGCGTTACCGTGAAGTCATTGATGTGGAAATCTCACCGCTGGATGCAGGAGCCTACCGATTCGATGAAGATGCAGCATCTGGTTTATCGCAAGCCGGACGATTACAAGCTCTGTGCGCTGCTGCTCGACAAAAAGCTGGATCAGTTTGTCGTGGCTCTGTGCAAGCATTATGATGTGAAGACCGCCAAGCTCCCTACCCATTACAAGGAGGCTCTGACGCTCTACATCCATCGTCGCAGCAAGCCTGTCATCGAGTATCACGACAATGTGGTTGATACTGATTTCCAGGACTATCAGCAGATGGAACACAAGTATACGAACAGGCAGGAAATGCAGACTGCCATCCGTGACACCTACGGCAACACGTACTGGTATTATTTCGACTACTGCAGTAAGTAAGGAGAATATCTCTGAGAGATAAAATAATATCTCTGTAAGATAAAAAAAATATCTCTGAGAGATAAAATCATATTGCAGTAAGAGATTGGGATTTTATTATATAAAGAGATTAGAAAATGACAAGATTGAAATACATATGGATGTTTACAATAGTCTTTTTCTTCGGACTTCCATCTGTGATGCAGGCTCAGAAGAAGGAGATTGCGGCTGCCCGTGATCAGGTCAAGGAGGGCAAGGACCTGAACAAGGCACAGGCTAGCATGGAGAAACTCTTGAAGGATTCGGCTAACCTGGGCAACAAGAAGATTTGGGTTACGCTCTTTGATGCTGTCAGAAAGCAGTATGAACAGGGCAATGAAAAGCTCTATCTCAAGCAGAAGTATGATACTGCCCAGCTTTTCAATCTTGGCAGGCAGATGTTTCTCATTGCCCAGGGGCTGGACTCGGTAGAGATGGTTCCTAACCGGAAGGGCAAGGTGGATATTGAGTATCGCAAGGCGCATGCTGAATATCTCAAGCGCATCCGTCCCAATATCTACAACGGTGGAGTCTGGTTTCTGCAGAAGAAGAAATATCCGGAGGCTTATCAGTTCTTCGACCTCTACATCGACTGTGCCAACAAGCCGCTCTTCAAGGGCAATGATTTCCAGAGCAAGAATCCACCGCTCCATACTGCTGCCTACTGGGCTGTGTATTCTGGCTATAAGATGAAGAACAGCAAGGCTACCCTGCATCATTCCTACGAAGCGTTGAAGGATACGGTTCACTACAACTATATGTTGCAGTATCTGGCTGAGACCTACAAGCTGGATAAGGATACTGCCCGCTATGTGGCTACGCTGAAGGAAGGCTTCTCACGCGCTCCGAAGTTCCCGTTCTTCTTCCCGCGTCTGGTGGAATACTATTCGGACAGGAACCAGCTCGATTCTGCAATGGATGTGGTCAATCAGGCGCTGGCTGTAGATTCGGTGAATGATATTTATCTCTTCACCAAGAGCACCCTGCTGCTCAATCTCTGCCAATACAAGGATTGCATCAAGGTGTGCGACCGGATCATTGCGCAGAACGATACTATGCCGGGAACCTATCTGAATGCTGGATTGGCTTACTTCAACATGGCTGTGGAGCAGGACAAGAACCTGAAACAGTCCAACAAGCAGCGTTTGCAGATTCAGAGCGATTACAAGAAGGCTCTGCCGTATCTGGAGAAATACAGAAAGATGATGCCCGACAAGAAGGACCAGTGGGCCTTGCCGCTTTATACCATCTATCTGAACCTGAACATGGGTAAGGAATTTGATGAGATTGACAAGCTGCTGAACCAGGGCAGAAAATAAGGATTAGAAAATTGATAATGAAGAAAATAAATATGATAGATAGAATATTGAATAAACTGGGAATCTCGCTGAACGAGATGCAGCAGGAGGCTTTTCAGTCTATTGCACATGGCAATAAGGATGTGGTTGTTCTTTCGCCTACGGGCAGTGGAAAGACGCTGGCTTATCTCTTGCCGCTTTCCCAGCTGGTGGATGCGGGCGATGATGAGCCGCAGGCAATCGTGGTTACTCCCGGCCGTGAGCTGGCTTTGCAGTCGTCTACCGTATTGAAGGATATGGGTTCGGGGCTTCGTGCCATGGCTTGCTACGGCGGTCGTGCTGCGATGGATGAGCATCGGGTGCTGAAGCAGGTTCGTCCGCAGATTATCTTCGGAACTCCAGGTAGACTGAACGACCATCTCAGCAAGGGCAACTTCTCGCCTTATCATATCAAGTATCTCGTCATCGACGAGTTTGACAAGTGTCTGGAGATGGGTTTCCAGGACGAGATGAGCCGCCTCATCCAGTTTTTGCCAGGCTTGCGCCGCCACTTCCTGCTGTCTGCTACCGAGGCAGAGGAGATTCCTCGCTTCGTCCACATGGGCAGGGTAGAGAAGATAGATTATCGAATGGACGAGGAGCAGGTGCCTGAGCGAGTACATATATATAAGGTGGAAAGTCCGGTGAAGGATAAGCTGGAGAGTCTGGGTCGATTGCTTCGCAGTCTGGGCGAAACCAGCACCATCGTTTTCCTGAACTACCGTGACAGCGTGGAGCGCACCAACAACTATCTGGTTGAGCAGGGTTTCTCCACTTCATTCTACCATGGTGGATTGGAGCAGAAGGAGCGTGAAGCTTCCCTTTACCGATTCAGCAATGGCAGCGCTAATATTCTGGTGAGCACCGACCTGGCTTCCCGTGGTCTTGATATTCCTGATATTGACAACATCATCCATTACCACATTCCTGAGAGCGAGGACGGCTACATCCATCGTGTGGGTCGTACAGCCCGTTGGGAAGCGCAGGGTAGAGCCTTTTTCCTGCTGGGTCCTGAGGAGCATATTCCTGAATATGTGGATGCAGAGGTTGAGGATTACGAGATTCCTGCCGTTGAGGAGTTGCCGGCACCAGCCAAGCCACAGATGGCTACCTTATATATAGGTAAGGGAAAGAAGGACAAGATCAGCAAGGGCGATATTCTCGGCTTCCTCTGCAAGAAGGGAGGTCTGAATTCTTCTGAAATCGGAAAGATTGATGTCAACGACCGGTACGCCTATGCAGCCATCGCCCGTCCTAAGCTGAAGAGCGTGCTCAACAATGTGAAGGGCGAAAAGATTAAAGGTGTCAAGACGATTGTCGAAGAAGTGAGATGAAACTTCAGGTTTTGGATAAAAAAACTGCAAAGTGAGTTAAATTTATAGCTAGTAAAAGCCTCATCTTGGAATCTGTTTCCAGATGAGGCTTTTTAGGTTATAAATTGTAATTTAGGGCATAAATATGCAGATAATATGTTAAAACTGGTGACAAAAAGAAAGATTTATGCCCAAAATGCTAAAAATGTGCAGAAAAATTTGGTAGTTTGAAATAAAAAATGTAATTTCGCAGTCGTAAGTCCTATCATAAGGTTTACAGCTAAGCCTATATGGGTGGATTGCGCATGTATGTCTCCTGCTAACAGGAGGGTTATACGATTAATTACTTAAATAATTATATAAAGATGAAGAAGTACAATTTTAACGCAGGTCCATCAATGCTTCCACGCGAAGTGATTGAGAACACAGCAAAGCAGATTTTGGATTTTAATGGTTCAGGTCTTTCATTGATGGAAATCAGCCACCGTGCTAAGGATTTCCAGCCAGTTGTTGACGAGGCTGTCTCCCTTTTCAAGGAGCTTCTTGACATTCCTGAGGGTTACTCCGTAATCTTCCTTGGTGGTGGTGCGTCATTGCAGTTTATGCAGATTCCTGCTAACTTCCTCATCAAGAAGGCTGCCTACATTAATTCTGGTACTTGGGCCAAGAAAGCAATGAAAGAGGCGAAGCATTTTGGTGAGGTCGTGGAGATCGCATCATCGTCCGACGCCAACTACACTTTCTATCCTCAGGTTCCTAACAATGTGCCAGCCGATTGTGATTACTTGCATTTGACAAGCAACAATACTATATATGGTACTGAACTCCGTGTAGATCCAGACGTGAACGTTCCATTGATTTCTGATATGTCCTCAGATATCATGAGCCGTCCTGTAGATGTTTCCAAGTACACCGCTATCTATGCCGGTGCTCAGAAGAATCTCTCTATGGCTGGTGTTACCGTCATCGTCGTGAAGGATGAGATGCTCGGCAAGGCTCCTCGCGAGATTCCTACCATGCTCGATTATCGCACTCACGTAGAGAAGGGCAGTATGTTCAATACTCCTCCTGTAGTTCCTATCTACACCTTGATGGAGAATCTCCGCTGGTTGAAGGCTAACGGTGGTGTCGAGGCTGCTGACAAGCGTGCTCACGAGCGTGCTGAGGTTCTCTATACAGAGATTGACCGCAACAAGCTCTTCAAGGGTACTGTAGAAGAGGCTTCCCGTTCATTGATGAACATCTGTTTCGTAATGAACGATGAGTACAAGGAGTTGGAGAAACCATTCCTCGATTTCGCTACAGAGCGTGGTATGGTTGGTATCAAGGGTCACCGTTCAGTAGGTGGTTTCCGTGCCAGCTGCTACAATGCACAGACCATGGAGGGTGTTCAGGCACTCGTCAAGGCAATGCAGGAATTTGAAGCTAAGTATTAACATTGAACTTTGAACATTGAACATTGAACATTGAACTTTGAACTTTATGATTACTCCAAAGATTATATATCTATGTATAATCTGGAAATATTGAAAAAGCAAATCATAAAGTTCAAAGTTCAAAGCTCAAAGTTCCAAGTAAAATCGCAATATGAAAGTATTAGTTGCAACAGAAAAGCCATTCGCAGCAGCTGCTGTCGAGGGCATTAAGAAAGAAATAGAGGGAGCAGGCAACGAATTGGTGCTGCTCGAAAAATATACAGAGAAGGCTCAGCTTCTCGATGCTGTGAAGGATGTGGATGCGATGATTATCCGTTCTGACAAGGCTGATGCCGAGGTGCTCGACGCAGCCAAGAACCTGAAGATCATTGTTCGTGCTGGTGCCGGTTATGATAATATCGACCTGGCTGCTGCTACTGCTCACAACGTGGTGGCTGAGAATACTCCTGGTCAGAACTCCAACGCCGTTGCCGAGTTGGTTTTCGGTCTGCTGGTTTTCACCGTTCGTAATTTCTACAACGGCAAGGCAGGCTCTGAGTTGAAGGGCAAGAAGTTGGGTATCCTGGCTTTCGGTAACGTGGGTCGCAACGTGGCTCGCATCGCCAAGGGCTTCGGTATGGAGGTAGCTGCCTACGATGCATTCTGCCCAGCTGATGTCATTGAGGCTGCCGGTGTTCACGCCGTGAAGTCTCAGGATGAGTTGTTCCAGACTTGCGACATCGTTTCTCTTCATATCCCTGCTACTCCAGAGACCATCAAGAGCATCGATTACAAGACCGTGAACCAGTTGCCAAAGGGTGGTATCCTTATCAACACTGCCCGCAAGGAAGTAATCAATGAGCCAGAGCTCTTGAAGCTTCTCGCTGAGCGTGAGGACTTGAAGTTCATTACCGACATCAAGCCAGATGCTGATGCAGACTTCGCCAAGTTCGAGGGTCGCTACTTCTCAACACCTAAGAAGATGGGTGCTCAGACTGCCGAGGCTAACATCAATGCCGGTATTGCTGCCGCTAAGCAGATCAATGCGTTCTTTGCAGATGGCTGCACAAAATATCAAGTAAACAAATAATTTTAGGATATAAGAGAGCTCATAAAGGGTGCTTTGTATAAGTACTCTTTATGGGCTTTTTGTCTTTTAATTATGGGATTCCTTGTAATCTTAGCGTTATATTACTTTAGAAACATTCAAATATTAATTATAAAATAAAACATTATGGCAATAATAAAACCTTTTAAGGGAGTAAGACCTCCTAAAAGTATTGTTGAGCAAGTTGAGTCTCGTCCATACGATGTCCTCGATTCAGAGGAAGCTCGTGCCGAGGCTGGCGATAACGAGAAAAGCCTTTATCATATTATTAAACCTGAAATCAACTTCGAACCAGGTACATCAGAGTATGATCCTCGCGTCTATGAAAGTGCTGCAGAGAACTTCAGGAAGTTCCAGGAGAACGGCTGGTTGAAGCAGGATGATAAAGAACAGTATTATATCTATGCACAGACCATGAATGGCAAGACTCAGTATGGTCTTGTTGTGGGTGCATACGTTAATGATTATATGACGGGTGTCATCAAGAAGCATGAACTCACCCGCCGTGATAAGGAAGAGGACCGCATGAAGCACGTTCGTGTCTGCAATGCCAACATCGAACCTGTCTTCTTCGCTTACCCTGATAATTCCGTACTCAATGAGATTCTGATGCGCTATGCTGCTACAGAACCTGAGTATGATTTCATCGCTCCGATTGATGGCTTCCGCCACCAGTTCTGGATTGTCAGCGATGATAAGGACATTGAGACCATCACCGCAGAATTTGCCAAGATGCCTAGTCTCTATATAGCTGACGGTCATCACCGTTCGGCAGCCGCTGCTTTGGTAGGCGCAGAGAAGGCTAAGCAGAATCCTAACCATACTGGTAAGGAGGAATACAACTATTTCATGGCTGTCTGCTTCCAGGCTAGCCAGTTGACCATCCTCGACTACAACCGAGTAGTGAAGGACCTGAATGGCTTGACATCAGAGCAGTTCCTCGACGCATTGACCAAGAACTTCGAGGTGATAGAGATTGATGCGATTAATGTGAACGTATCTGGCGATGAGGAGGGAATCCCTTGCTACGAGAAGTTTGCCATTGATGCAGCTATCGAGCAGTTCGGTTTGGATATTCTGAAGCCAGCCGCTCTCCATTCCTTCCTCCTTTATCTGGACGGCAAATGGTACGGTCTGTTTGCCAAGCCGGGAACATACGATGATGAGGACCCAATCGGTGTGCTCGATGTAGACATTTCTTCCCGTCTGATTCTTGATGAGATTCTGGGAATCAAGGACTTGCGTTCAGACAAGCGCATTGACTTTGTGGGTGGACTTCGTGGTCTCGGAGAGTTGAAGCGTCGTGTAGATAGTGGTGAGATGAAGATGGCATTAGCCTTGCATCCAGTCACCATGCAGCAGATTATGGACATTGCAGACAGTGGCAAGATTATGCCTCCTAAGGCTACCTGGTTTGAGCCTAAGTTGCGTAGCGGATTGATTATTCACAAGTTGGATTAATGATTGACGAATTTAAGACTATATCAGATACAGTAGGCGAGGGATATTACACCGAGAAAAGGAGTAAGTTTCTCGCCTTTGCTCACCACGTGACGACCGTTGACGAGGTGAAGGAGATTGTTGCCGGGTACCGTAAGAAATATTACGATGCCCGACATTGTTGTTATGCCTATATGCTGGGTCCGGAGCGCACCGAGTTCCGTGCCAATGATGATGGTGAACCATCTTCTACGGCTGGCAAGCCTATCCTTGGACAAATCACGAAGGCGGAATTGACGGATATTCTCATTGTCGTCATCCGCTATTTCGGAGGTGTGAAGTTGGGTACCAGTGGATTGATTGTTGCTTATCGTGAAGCAGCAATAGATGCTTTGGCGCATTGTGAGGAAGTGACGCAGCAGGTGGAGGAAATCGTTATCTACGATTTCACTTATCCGATGATGAATGATGTGATGAGGATTGTCAAGGAGATGAATCCCCGTATTGTGGATCAGACTTTCGACAATACCTGTACCATCAAGTTATCCATCAGAAAGAGCGAAGCCGAGCAGTTGCGTACTCGCCTGAAGAAGCTTTCCTTCGAATAACGGAAAATCACTGAGTTCCCGCACGCCCTGAAAGAGGGTGTGTCATAAGTCCACAACGCACCCTTTTTTAGTTTTTTAAGAACGTAAGTCCCCCAGGCGTCCCGCCGGATTTGCAATCCGGCGTTAAAAAATGTCCTAATCTATTTAGGCTCTGAGGATTTGCAATCCGCAGCAAAGGAGTATGCTTTTCCTTTTGTTGGGGGATTACAAATCCCCCGGTGATATAGGTCGAACCTTTTTTTACGGCGGATTTCAAATCCGCCGGGACGCCTGGCGGGTTTACGCTCTTGAAGACACCTAGGTACTTTGGGGCTTTTAGCCGTCCTCGGTAGAACTTCGCAAATTAGCGCCACGCGCCCTGAAAGGGCAGAAGCTCCTATCCTTTTTCTTCCAATTCCTTTTGCAATCGGATGATTTCGTCGCGATATTGTGCGGCTTGCATGAAGTCGAGGTCCTTGGCTGCCTGCTTCATCAGGGCGGTGGTATTGGCGATGCTCTTCTCCAATTCCTCCCTGCTCATGCTGCGGACGATAGGGTCGGCAACCATCGTGGTGCTGTCAGGTTCGATGTAAACTCGCTGTTTCGATCCATCAGCTCCCTGAATAGTGCGGAATGATGCAGAATTGATACCAGAACCTGCTCCAGAAGCTTTTCCGGAACCGCTTCCATAACCACTTCCCAATCCATTTTCTGCCTCCTCCTTGCTGGTTGGCAGGGCAGATGTAATCGCCTTTTGAATCTGCTTCGGCGTAATGCCGTGGTCGGCATTGTACTGCAGCTGGATGCTTCTTCGGCGGGCGGTTTCGTCAATGGTCTTCTGCATGCTATCTGTAATATTATCTGCATACATGATTACCTTGCCGTTCACGTTTCTTGCAGCACGACCCGCAGTCTGCGTCAACGAACGGTGACTGCGCAGGAAACCCTCTTTATCAGCATCCAGGATGGCTACAAGCGAAACTTCCGGAAGGTCGAGACCCTCACGGAGCAGGTTCACACCCACCAGTACATCATAAACGCCAGCTCGCAAATCGTTCATAATCTTTACTCGGTCAAGTGTAGCCACATCACTATGGATATATGCTGCCTTCACGTCATGGTTCAGCAGGAATTCCGTCAGCTCCTCTGCCATGCGCTTGGTAAGCGTAGTGATGAGCACTCGCTCATTGCGGTGCGTGCGGGTCAGGATTTCATCCAGCAGGTCATCTATCTGGTTCTCGCTCGGACGTACTTCAATCTCCGGATCCAGCAAGCCCGTAGGACGGATGAGCTGTTCTACCACTACGCCCTCAGCCTCTCTCAATTCATAATCGGCAGGGGTGGCACTGACGTAGATAGCCTGATGAATCAGACTGTGGAACTCCTCGAACGTCAGCGGACGGTTGTCGAAGGCGGCAGGCAATCGGAAACCATATTCCACGAGATTCTTCTTTCTCGCCCTGTCGCCACCATACATGGCGCCAATCTGCGGAATGCTCACGTGGCTCTCGTCCACCACCAGCAGGAAGTCTTTCGGGAAGAAATCCAGCAGACAGTATGGCCGTTCGCCCGCCTTTCTGCCGTCGAAATATCTCGAATAGTTCTCTATTCCCGAACAGTGACCCAGCTCCTTGATCATCTCCATGTCGTATTCCACACGCTCCTTGATGCGCTGCGCCTTGATTCCGTCGCCTATACTCTTGAAGAACTCCTCCTGCTTCACCATATCGTCTTGAATCATACGGATGGCACTTTCCTGCTGTTCCTTCGTGGTTACGAAGAGGTTAGCCGGATAAATCTCGTAGGTTTCGAACGAAGCCAGACGGTGATAGGTCATCGAATCTACCTCCTCGATGCTGTCTATCTCATCGTCCCACCAGGTTACTCTCAGCACGTTGTCGCTGTAAGCCATGAAGATGTCCACGGTTTCTCCCTTCACACGGAAGTTGCCGCGTTGCAGTTCGATGTCGTTTCTTACGTAGAGTGCATCCACCAGCTTGCGCAGGAATTCGTTGCGGTCCAGCGTCTGTCCCTTCTTGATTTTGATGATGTTTTCCTGCATCGCCACAGGTCCGCCCATACCGTAGATGCATGATACGGATGAAACTACGATGACGTCTTTCCTTCCGGAGAGTAGGGCAGAGACGGCTCCCAGTCGCAGCTTGTCTATCTCGTCGTTGATGGCGAGGTCTTTCTCGATGTATGTATCGGTGGTTGGCAGGTAGGCTTCCGGCTGATAGTAGTCGTAGTAGGATACGTAGTATTCTACGGCGTTCTCAGGGAAGAATCCCTTCATCTCCTGATAGAGCTGTGCGGCGAGCGTCTTGTTGTGGCTCAGGATAAGGGTAGGCTTGCCGATGTTTGCGATGACATTGGCAACCGTAAAGGTCTTTCCCGAACCGGTAACGCCCAGCAGTACCTGCGCCGGCTCACCCTGCTCTATGCCTTCGGTAAGCTGTCGGATAGCCTGTGGCTGGTCGCCCGTCGGTTTGTATTCTGATGTAATTTTAAAGTCCATAATCACTGAATTTAGGTGCAAAAATACAAAAAAATCGCCATTAATCGTTATAAAGATTAATATTTTGCGAAAAAATGTATTTTTTCTTTTGATAATAAGTAAATTATGAGTAACTTTGCATCTCAAAATGAGAATTATGAAGAAATTGACTCTTATCGCAACATGCGTAGCACTGCTGATGACCAGCTGTGTGAACGAATATAACCAGATCACCAAATCGGGTGATTATACATTGAAGTACGAGTATGCCAAGCAGTGTTATGCTCAGGGCAAGTATTCCCGTGCCGTACCTCTCCTGCAGGAAGTCGTTACCATGAAGAAGGGTTCTACCGAGGGCGAGGAATGTCTCTACATGCTTGCCATGGCTGAGTTCGGTATGAAGGATTACGAGACCGCATCCGAATACTTCAAGAAGTATTTCTCTTCCTATCCGAAGGGTCGCTACGCTGAGAATGCCAAGTATTACGTGGGCGAGAGTCTCTTCCAGAATGCTCCGGAGCCTCGATTGGACCAGAGCACTACGATGACTGCCATCGCTGCCTTCCAGGAGTATCTCGACATCTTCCCTGATGCTCATCTCAAGTCTCAGGCCACCAGCCGTCTCTATGCCCTGCAGGATTTGCTCGTGGAGAAGGAATACAAGAGCGCCCGTCTCTACTTCGATTTGGGAACCTACTTCGGCAACTGCACCAACGGCGGCAACAACTATGAGGCTTGCATCGTCACAGCGCAGAATGCCCTGAAGGACTATCCTTACAGTAACCGTCGTGAGGAGTTTGCTTCGCTCGTAATGAAGAGCAAGTACGAACTTGCCAAGATGAGTGTGGAGAGCAAGCAGCTGGAGCGTTATCAGGACGCTGAGGATGAGTGCTACGGCTTCATCAATGAATATCCTGATTCAAAGGAGCGCTCGCTTGCCGAGAAGTATATCGAGAAATGCAAGGAGTATGAGAAGGCTCATCCTGAGGATTCGCTCGAAAAGCTTGCCGAGAACTAGAGCGCATATATATAATAAGGTAATAATCGTAAAAAAGAATAATAATAGTACTATAATTATGGATTACAAGAAATCAAATGCACCAGTAAACACAGTTACTCGTAACATCATGGACCTCTGTGATGAAACTCAAAACATTTATGAAAGCGTAGCTATCATTGCTAAGCGTGCCAACCAGATTTCGGTTGAAATCAAGCAGGACCTGAGCAAGAAGCTCCAGGAGTTTGCTTCTTACAACGATTCTTTGGAGGAGGTATTCGAGAACCGTGAGCAGATTGAAATCTCTCGCTACTACGAGAAGTTGCCAAAGCCAACATTGATAGCTACTCAGGAGTTTATCGAGAACAGCATCTTCTGGCGCGACCCTTCTAAAGAGTATCGTCCTGCTACTACAGTCAATGAGTTGTAATAAAGGGAAAGAAAAGATATGATACAGCGCAAACAGACTCTGTTTCTGCTTTTGGCAGTCATCGTATGTGCGCTCTGCCTGTTCCTGCCAGTAGGCAGCGTTGAGCCGAAGGGAATGGGTGCCGACAGTCTGATTTACAATCTGGGAGTGGTGATGGGTGATGGCGGTCTCGCTATCTCTACCACCTGCATCCCGTTGTTTGTCCTGCTCAGCGTAACAGCGATACTATCGTTGGTAACGATATTCCTTTATAAGAATCGCAAGGTCCAGATGTCAATCTGCAAGAATGCCATGCTGCTCAATGCGCTCTGGGTTCTCGACTATGCCCTGATTCTCTTCGGCATCATTCCGGTTCCTGAGGTAGAGGGCAAGGTGAACATCGAGTTTGCAGCCTGCCTGCCTATCGTCAGCATCATCCTTCTGGCAATGGCCTATAAGGGCGTCAATGACGACGAAAAGCTGGTAAAAGCGGCAGATCGCATCCGATAAGGGGCTGATTCTTAAAAGAAATGCTAAAAAAGCCTATAAAAATAGGATAAAATTTGTGGGTACCAAATAAAAGTTGTACCTTTGCACCCGCTGTCACGAGATGGCAGCATAAAATTCAAACCTCATATATATTAATTAAATTAAAATTAAGTTTTAAAAATGGCAACAAAGATCAGATTGCAGCGCGGCGGTCGTAAGAACTATGCTTTCTACAGCATCGTAATCGCTGACGTTAGAGCACCACGTGATGGTAAATTTACTGAGAAGATTGGTACATTCAATCCTAACACCAATCCTGCTACTGTAGATTTGAATTTCGAGCGCGCTCTCTACTGGGTAGAGACAGGTGCACAGCCAACAGACACAGTTCGCAACATCCTCAAGGGCGAGGGCGTTTACTTGATGAAGCACCTCAAGGGTGGCGTTAAGAAGGGCGCATTCGACGAAGCTGAGGCTCAGAAGCGTTTCGACGCTTGGAAGAACGGTAAGGACGCTAAGAATACTGCTGTTCGTGAGGGCGATGCTAAGGCTAAGAAGGAAGCTGCTGCTAAGGAGCTCGAGGCTGAGAAGAAGATGAACGAGGCAATCGCTAAGAAGGTAGCTGAGAAGAAGGCTGCTGAGGCTGCTGCTAAGGCAGAGGCAGAAGCTGCTAAGGCTGCTGAGGAGGCTTCTGAGGAGGCTCCAGCTGAGGCTTAATCTTCTGAATGAATCTTCTTTGAAGATTGAAAAGTATAAGGTCGATTACTCTTTTTTAAAGGGTGTCGGCCTTTTTTGGTTGTTTTTATTCCTGCAAATACCTGCAATAAACCGCCGAGAATTCCGTTTAGATAATATGGAAAAGACAAAGGAAACCAATCATGAGATGGAGGCTGAAAAGAACAGCTACTCTCATATACTGAAATATACCGGATTGCTGGGAGGCGTACAGGGACTCAACATGCTCGTGGGTATTGTGAGGAATAAGTTTACCGCCATGTTCCTGGGACCATCCGGCATGGGATTGCTGTCTCTTTTCAATGCAACTTCCGGTTTTCTTACCTCCGCCACTAATCTCGGCATTCCTACCAGTGGCGTCAGGGTGGTTTCCGAGGCTGAAGCCCGGAATGGGGTAGAGCAGGCGATTTCTCAAGTCCGCACGCTCAGTCTGCTTTCTGCCCTTCTGGGTGCGCTGGTCTGCGCCCTTCTCGGTCCTCTCCTCAATCTCTTCACCTTTTCCTGGGGCAATCATACCTACCATTTCGTGCTGCTGGCTCCTACCATTTTCTTCACGATTCTTGCCGGTGGCGAAACGGCTATCCTCAAGGGTTTGGGCAAGCTGAAGTCGCTGGCTGCGCAGGCATTTGCCCTGTCTCTCCTTTCCCTGCTCGTTTCCGTACCCGTTTACGGCTTCTTTGGCGAGAGCGGCATTCTTGCTGTTCTCTTTCTGCTGGCTCTTGCTCAGTGGCTCCTCGCCCTTTCGTTTTCGCGAAAGGAGCATCCCTTCCGCCTGTGCCTTTCCCGAATCCAGCTGCTCAAGGCTTTCCCGATGATCCGTCTCGGACTCTCCTTTGTGCTGGCTGGGATGATGAGCAGCGGGGCTGAGTTTCTGGTCAGAGCCTTTCTCAACCACCAGGGCAACCTGGCTGAGGTAGGACTTTTCAATTCAGGCATTACCCTGGTGCTGGTCTATGGCGGCATGGTTTTCTCGGTGATGGAGACCGATTATTATCCTCGTCTTTCTGCCGTAAGGGGAGAAGGAAGCGCAACATCAGAGGCAGAAAACCGCAATCTGATCGTCAACCGTCAGTTGGAGATGAATCTTCTGCTGATGGGGCCCATCATCAGCGCCATCATCCTACTGCTGCCCATTGCCATTCCGCTGCTCTACAACTGGGAGTTTCTGGGTGTGGTGGGGATGACTCAGATTGCAGCTGCTGGCTTGCTGTTCAAGGCATTCTACATGCCTCTGGAGTACATTCCGCTGTCCAGGGGCGAGGCTCGTGTGTTCCTGGTGCAGGAGAGCTGTTGCGTGGTGTTGCTCATCGTCTGCGAAATCATCGGCTATCTGCTTCACGGACTGGACGGTTTGGGAGCGGGCATTGTTGTAGCCTACGCCGTAGAGTCGATAGGAGTTTATGTCTTCTGCCGCATCCATTATGCCTATCGCCTGAGTTTTCCGTCGGTCCAGCATCTGTTGGTTCATGTATTGAATCTGTTCTTGTTGGGTTGTGTAGTATGGTTATCTGAGGTAGATTCATGGTGCTATTGGCTGTTGGGTCTTTTTCTCTGTGCGGCTTCCCTTCTGTACAGTTTCTCCCGTATCAGGCGTTCGCTGAAGGGAAAATGATGACTGGCGCCTGTCATCATTTATCCCCCGCCTGGGTCATCATAGATAACCGTTTGAAGGCACGTAAGGCGTTTCCTTCGATTGCCGGTGCAAAGATACGAAGTTTTTCGGTATCTACAAAAATTTGGCATGTGATAAGGAGCGATTTTCAGCAGCTTACGATTTGAAACTTAGTTAAAAATCCTAACTCTATGTTTTATGGGGCGCATCTCTATGTTTTTCTGTATGGAAAACTATGTTTTGTCATATAAATCAGCATATTACAAAGTAATAACCGTTTTCTGCAAACGTACTCAGTACTCAGTATTCAGTTTTTTTCGCTCTTGTTTCCATCCTCACTAAAGATAGTATATTATATATTATTATATATATAATAATATATAATATAAAATAATTACTTACAGTTTATAACTGCATAAAGGATAACTATCGCGAAAAAAACTGAAAACTGAGTACTGAGTACCCTCTTAGGCACCATACGTCCTTTCCCTTCGGCCGTTGAGTGCGAGTAAATGGTCCAGACAGTTGTTTATAAAAAAAATACAGCCGCAAGTAATAAAACTTACGACTGTATTCATAACAACCATGACTCTTCAGAGAGTCTCCTAAAAAAACTAAAACTGAGTGATTCCGTTGGGGTCTCACTGAAAAATATCTTACTGTCTAACTAGCAGTCACTTACTTTACTTCTGCAAAGATAATGATAACTTTTTTATAACACAAATTTTTTGGTAATTTTCTTTGATATTTATAAGGTTTTAAAATAAGAAACACTTCATAAGTAACACATAATCAGATAGTTATAATATTTATTTAGGTTTTGTTGGTTAAATAGTGTATAAATCCTTGGATATTTGTACATGAAGTTGTAATTTTGCACTCGTCAATGTTAAGCTCTTACCTTATATTGATATAACATCACGAAGTTTCATACTTCAATAGGTATCAAAATATAGGGGATTGATTAAATCGGTAAGAGCGGTTTTTTCTTTCCCCATTTTTTTGTTATGCAGTATATAAACGTCACCATAGAACTCCTTAAGACATACTCTTCGAGCAAGAGCATGAAGGAACTTCTTGCGCTGGCAATATGGTTCAAAATGCAGCATAGCAATTCCGTGATTTGGAACGTAACAGAATACAAATTACGCAAAGGATTACGTATTGGAAGACCAAAAGCTCAAAGACTTATTCGAGACATGAAAGAGAGCAGCTTGTTTTCAGTAGAAGGAAACAAGGTTGTTGTCTCCTCTTTCCGTGACCATACAACAAAATGGACTCGAAAGGGAAAGGAGTATCGTGGTGGCATGGTATGCAAGTTTGAAGTGAAGGAGTACACCATGAAAGAACTCTACAATCTCATAAACGAGAAACTTTTTGTATATCCTATTTGTGCAGCCGCCCATAAGGACTGTTGTTTGAAAGCATCTGATGATGGAAAAGTCGGTGCCAGAGGTAAAGCTATCACACTCGGACAATTTCAGAAAGCTATCAATATGTGTAGTGGTTCCGCTTCAAATTTAAAGAAGAGGTTGATAAGAGAAGGGAAGATAGCTTCCACTATTGCTGAGAAGCATTCCTTCGATTTAAGAAACGAGGAGGAAACGAGGAGAACATTGGCTAGGACCGGAAAGAAAAAGGCTGACTTTGTGGTTGGTCTATTTGGATTCGTTGTCCTTGCATGTTCTTACACAGTTACCGATAGGATGGTATCTGATGGATTCAGACATCTTATATACGGAAAGCAAAAAGAAATGGTCGCTCAGAAGGACATGAATGTTGGAGGGATTCCAGACGGATTTTTCTGTTAAATACTTATGTGTTCATTCGTGAGACCTACTTTGAAAGAAAGAAAATTAATATAGATAATTATGAAGAATGAAACGAAACTAAAGAAAGTAAAGGAGTTCCTTGATAAGAATAATATCAAGTACTCTGTATCAAAGAATGCAGGAAAGGATGGTCATAGCGACTTGATTCTGCCTGCTTTTAGAATATACATCAAGCTTCAAGGAGAAGATGATGCGCTGTTTTATAAAAAACACCATATTGGTGTGCATCCCGTCTTCATTCGTTATGAGGAAACTCCAAAGTTTGTGATCGAGAAGTTACAGAACACCATCATCAAGGTGATGCAGAAGAAGCAGGAAGCCTTTGAGAAGCGTAAAAATAAGTAGAGTTATGTTCGAGGTATTCATTGTAATCGCCTTTTTCGTAATCGTATTGAAACTGGACGAGATAAAAGATAAATTATAGCGTATGACAAACGAGGAATTTTTCAATGCTCATATAGGTGAGCGAGTTCTTTATAAAGGTAAGGACATTGGCGCATACGTGGCAGGGTATGTAGAAGAAAAATATATCATCTTAGGTTTTGATGATTATAGTGGCTGCATTCAGAGTTTCACATCTAAGGTGTATAAAACGCTTGGTGGAATATATAAATCATACAGATTTGCAAAGTTGAATTATTTGGAAGTGATAAAACATCAGTAATATGAAAGAAGAAGATATAAAGAAAGCTATTGAGTTGAAGAATAAACTTGATAGTCATAGACAACTTTTTCAGTTTGCAAATAGCAATCATGTGGATTTAAGAGTTAACCTTGAAGAGAGGTGCGAACACGGACGTATTCTTAACATAGGTTACCTTCTAGATGATGATGTTATCGAAGGACTGAAAGCGATGGTTATCTCCAGCATAGAGAAGAAAATTAATGACTTACTTGAAGAATTAGAAAAGTTGTAGGCTTATGGGAAGTTTTATAAAAGAGCGTCTTATTTATGCACGCTGCTGGACGTATTGGACAGGTAGATGTAATGGTTACACTTGTTGTTGCACCTTCAGTAAATGTAAGAATTTCGCAGATTTGCATTCGAAGATATTCCGCTATAGGCATTATCACAAGACAAAAGCGAAATATCCAACTACGCTTAATGAGTTCAGAAAAAGAGTTTATCGTTAAAATTTATAGATTATGGAAGAGATATTCAATTTGATTGATAAGGCAAATCTTATTGCTGAAATACTGGAATCCGAAGGAAAGATTAATATTGATACGTATGGTTTGCTTCATGGTAATATTCAACAAATAGAAGAAGAATTGCGCAAGTATTCCTTCACGGATGGTCCTGATGAGAAATCGTTCAGCAATGTAGAGAAGTATGTGAACGAGCATATAAACTATGCTGATACCGATTCCCTCATTATAGAGTTAGGCAGGAGAAGCTTTTTCGTAAAAAAGATTGAGGAGGAGGACGTATGACAGAAGTAAATGAAGAGCTTGGAGCATACAACAGCTACAAGCGACACATGAGAGTGTTTGGAAAGAGCAAGGAAATCTTGCCTTTTGAAGAGTGGAAAAATAAATTTGGAAAGAAGTACTAGCGTATGGACAGACTAATAAAGGTAATGGATAAGTATTTGTCCGAAGCCAAGAATAATATTCTGACCCTTGTTGTTAGCAAGGAATGGTTCGATATGATTGTGGCTGGCGAAAAGAAAGAAGAATACAGAGCTATCAAATCTTATTGGATAAACCGCTTAATCCAAGCAAAATACGGAGGAAGTGATGAGTATCGCAAGGTTACAATGCACCCAGAGTTTGATTTTCTTATAAGCAATTCAAAGCTCAAAGAGTTGCTTGAAAAGAAAACCGCCAGGTTCAGACCATACACTTACGTCCTATTCTTCAATGGTTACGCAAAAAACCGTCAGTGGATTGAGAAGAAGATTGAGAGTATCAGTATCGGCAAGCCTAAGAAAGGCTTATGCCCCGACAAATGGCTTGATACTGAGTTTTTTATAATTAAGTTTAAGTAGCGTATGAAAGTAAAGAATTTACCAAAGAAGATTTACCTCAACATCTGTAGCAACGAAGATGAGGTAGATTATAATGAATTAGAGGGAGTAACATTCAGTACCGAAAAGGTTGGCGCTACCGATTGCGATACAGAAAACGTTCCTTATGTGAATGCTGCATCATTGTGGCACGACTTAAAAGAAGAGAAGCCAACATTACGAAAGTGGGTGATGTTCCGATATAATGGAGGTGGCGTAAAACCTACGTCTCTTCACCACGGAGCAATGAGTGATGATGGATGGATAGTCACAAGAGGAGACGGAACACATCGTATTGAAGCTCTGTACGAGTGCTACGATAAGATAGAGTGGCTTGACTTTGACGAACTAAAATAGTATGGCGTATGACTAGTATTAGAAAATACAAGAAGTGGTGGAAGTCCTTCATGGTAAAAGGATGGCATGATGTTCGATTCCCCAAAAGGCTCGAAACAATACGTCAGTCCAATAGGTTTCGTATTTACATTTGGCATAGCCGTGATACAAGTATGTATCTCACTCTAACAATATTCACCAAGTCAATGAGAAAGCGAGGTGGGCATGAGAAGAAGATTCTTTAGATATTTCAAGGTTCGCATTCCTCGCAAGCTAAAGAAGGCTGCTAGGTATGGTATTGAAATACGTATATACCCAACGACAGAAGAGAAAGAAACTGCCTTTGGTAATTCATTTATCTATAACGAAAGGGCTGAGTATGTAATAGTAGGAAGGCATACTAAATGGAAAGCAAGGGCACGTTTTGCTGTCATTAAAGAAAATAAGAGACGCATTGCTTATATGTGGAATAGACAATACGACCGAATGATAACATGGTAACGAAAAAGCAGAGAGAGTGTAAACTAAACTGTGTCAAGCTACAATAAAAGTAGTTTAACACAGTTTTTATATTATGGACAACTTAGAAATTGATTACAAGAAAGCTGCTCAGCAGTTGCGTAG